>NZ_BAAHAP010000017.1:0-78543 GCF_054777495.1 Echinicola sediminis
TGGGCCATTGAGAGGTGGAAAATACAGCTTGTTTGAAGCGGGAACCCGGGTGCCGTTTATGGTGTACTGGAAGGGTAAAATCCAGCCCAAAGTATCCGATGCCCTGGTTTGCCAGGTAGATTTGTTGTCTTCTTTGGCGGAATTGGTGGGCAGTGATCAGCAAGGTCCGGACAGTGAGAAGCTGTTAGATGTCTTCATGGGCAACAGCGATCAGGGGAGAGAGGAGCTGGTCATAGAAGCTACTTCAAGAACAGCGCTGAGAAAGGGTGATTGGATCATGATCCCGCCATACAAAGGACCAAAAGTAGCGGAACAGGTTGATATCGAACTGGGGAATGAAGAAAACTATCAGTTATATGACCTTAAGAATGATATTGGCCAAATGAATAACCAGGCGAAAAACAAGCCGAAAAAATTAGCAGAAATGCTTAAGGCGTATCATGAAATTTACGGTGATGAAAACCGAGAAATTGAGGCCTTGGAATTGAAGTAAGTATAACACCCCATATAATCAACATTAGCTTCAGCCCATTAGCATCCAAATGGGCTGAAGCTTCGTATTTTTTAAGAACAAAATATCCAATCATTTCTCGGATTAACCGGTGCATACCTTTGACCACTTTGATTTGTAATGAGGCTTCATCAGATTTGAAATTAACGGAAAAAAGATCAAATACCGTTGCCAATTCCGATAATGACAATTCCTATCACCATGCAGGCCAAGCCTGCATACAAATAGCCCTTGGCTTTGGGTGAAGCGCCCAACCATTCTTGAGTGATCAGGCCGCTCAAAATGGCCGTAGCTACACAGCTAGTATTGAAAATCGCGTATCCAACGGAATTACCGGCATCACCCAACCTAAATGCAGCATAGGCGAAAATAGCTGAAGCGGCATAATGAAACACGGCCATAATCAAGATCAAGACAAGGTTTTTGGTAAAATGTGGAGTTTTAAAACCTGCCCAAGCTTTTTTCTTACTTAGCTGCCAGATAAAATACAAGGTCATGGCGATTCCACCACAAATAAAGATAGGGAACATCACACACACTGCAGTTATCCAGTCTGCATTCCCCTGACCAATACTGGCCTCGTGCAAATAAGGCCTGCCCACCGCATTGGCATAGCTAAAGCCCGTGGCCAATAAGCCTCCTGCTACAGCAATAAGGATACCAGCACTGATACTTCCTTTGGTTTGGCCCTTTCCCACTTCTTCCTTGCTTTGGTCTTTTTCTCGAAGAATTCCGGCCCTGCCATTGAATATAATCCCCAATAACACCACTACTAATCCTGCCAAAATATAAAGAAGAGCGTTTTGGTCAGGCAGTCCATCCACGGCAAAGGGCAATAGGGAACCAATCAATATGATGGTACCGATAAAAATGGAAAAGCCCAGTGACAAACCGATATGGTTGATGGCCTTGCCCCACATCATCACTCCTGTGCCCCAAAGGAAACTTGCCAAGCCCATTTTTATCCAAATCTCAGCAGGCATCTTTCCAAAAATCTGAGCAAATCCATCTATTAACAGTACTGAAGTAACGATCGGTACCGCAAACATAGTCAATACAAAGAACAGACTCCAGGTATTTTCATACTTAAAGTCCTTGGTAAACTTCTCGGGCAAAGCATAAAGTCCAAGGATCAGTCCGGCACTTACGGCCCATAATATTCCAACTATCATTGTTTTTTTAGGTTATATGGTTGAATCATTTTTCACCAGTCAAGTTTGAAGATGGTTTGACTGTTATAAGTTTCCCCTGCTGGGGCAATGGCCCCGTTTGCCTCAGATAGGTTGGGCCCGTTTGGATAGGGATGGGTTTCACAGCAGAAAGCCCTGAACTTCCCAAATCTATCTCCATTCTCGCGTTCTAGTTTATCCGAAGTATACATCCCCGTGTAAAAGAGCATCCCCGGTTCCGTGGTAGCCACCTTCAATGTCCTTCCTGATGAAGAATGACTGATTGCTGCCCTATATACCGGACTTTGGCTGCTGTCAAACGTAAAATAGTGCTCGAAGCCATTAGGAAGGGATTGCCATACTTTTGCCATACTCACCCCTGAAGTGACGTCAAAAGGAAGGTCATTCACCAAAGCCGATTCCCCTACAGGTACATTGGTCACATCAGGTACCAGAAAGGAAGCCGTATCTATTGCTATCAGGTGATTCCGCAAATCTTCCTTAAACCCTGACAGGTTAAAATAGGTGTGATTGGTAAGGCCCAAAGGGGTATCCTGATCAGGAAGAGCCATGTAGGAAATGACCAGCTCACGCTGATCGGTAAGTTGATAGCTGACTTCTACTTTCACATTTCCTGGATACCCCTCTTCTCCATCTTTTGAAAGTAATGAAAGGACTAACAGATTATTTTCTGAGTCCACTTTTCGCTCTTCCCATACTCTCTTGTCGAAACCTTTGATCCCTCCATGCAAATGATTGCTCCCATCATTAGTAGCAAGCTGGAATTGTTTCCCATTAATGGAAAACTTTCCGTCTTTTATCCTGGAGGAATAGCGGCCTACCGTACTTCCAAAATAAGGGGCGTTGTCGGTGTATTCCTCCGTAAAATAGGAGGCAAAGGAATCAAACCCACAAGCCAGTTCTACCCTCCCTCCTGTTTTATCAGGGATGGAAACCGAGGTAACTGTGGCTCCATAATTCATGATTTTGACTTGCATTCCTTCCTTATTACTTAAGGTATATCGCCACACTTCCTGATCTTCGTAGTGACCAAAAATTTCTTTTTCGATCATTTTTTCTGGGTTTATGTTAAAGAAAAACAACAGCCCTCTGGTCATAGAACCTTCAAGCTGTTGAACCATTAAACTAAATATGTAAGGGCTTCTCCCTTTTAGGAAGGTTTCCCCCAATTTCATGTGGTGTCAGTTTAGTCCAATCAAAGGTCACGCCTGTTCCTGGAACATCTGGTGCTACAGCCAAATGGTCCTCTATGACCAAGGGGTGTGTCGTATATTGATCGATAGGAAAACTGTGCACTTCCAGCCAACCGCTGTTTTCTTGGGCTGAAACCAGGCTTACATGGAGTTCTTGCATTCCATGGGAGCAGACTGGAACACCATATTCCTTGGCCAACCGGGCAGCCTTCAACCAGCCGGTGATGCCGCCGCAATTTGAGGCATCTGGCTGTATGAATCCCAGCTTTGCCTGCTCCATGGCATATTCAAATTCATGAATGGTATGTAGATTTTCTCCCATGGCAAGTGGAACGGTGGTCGCATCGGCGATGATGCCATAGCCTTTATAATCATCAGGAATGGTGGGCTCCTCGAACCAATAAATATTGTACTTCTCGAAAGCTTTTGATGCGGTTATGGCCTTTTCCCGGCTCATGGAGTAATTGGCATCCACCATGAAGGTAATGTCCTCACCAATAAAATCCCGTACAGCTTTGATCCTTTCCAGATCTTCCTCCAGGTTTTCCCTGCCGATTTTAATCTTTACTGCATTAAATCCTTCTTCCAAATAACTTTTCATATTGTCCAGCAATTTGGGGATTGGAAATTGGAGATCTATTCCGCCTCGATAAGCTTTGCATTTATTGTCCACTCCACCTGTCATTTTCCATAAGGCTTGGCCAGATTTCTTTCCCTTGATATCCCAGAGGGCAATGTCGATGGCGGAAATCGCAAAAGAGGCTATTCCCCCTCGACCTACATAATGGATGTGCCATTCCATAAAATCATAAATCATATCGATGTCAGTTCCGTCCTTTCCAATGAGAACCGGAGCGAGGTCATGGTCCACCATGGCCTTAATGGCGTATCCTCCTTTACCTCCAGTATAGGAATAACCAGTCCCCTCGCTTCCATCCTCAAGTGTAATTGTGGTGGTAATCAACTCAAAATGCGTATGGTCACCATGCTTGGCGTCATTCAATACTTCTGGCAATGGAACCAGAAATAATCTGCATGATACATTCTTTATCTTGCTCATAAGCTTTATGGGTTAAATTTCACATAGAAAGTCTTTTTCTCCAGGTATTGCTCAAAGCCATACTTTCCATCTTCACCTCCCGTACCGCTAAGTTTGTAGCCATTGTGAAAGCCCTGATGTTGTTCTCCATGGCCTCGATTGATGTATATTTCACCAAACTCCAGTGCTTCATTACATTTCATAATGGTGTTCATATTATTGGTAAACACCATCGCGGCCAGCCCAAACTCACTATCATTGGCATAGTCCATCACCTGATCAAAATCATTGAACTTAATCACGGGAAGAATAGGGCCAAATGATTCATCGTGAACGATTCCCATATGTTGCTCCACATCGGTAAGGATGGTCGGCTCAAACCAAAACCCCTTTTTATACTGCTTACCTTCTGGTCTTTTTCCGCCATGGAGCAATGTGGCACCTTCTTTTACAGCTTCTGCAACGAGTTTTTCCATATTGGCCAACTCCCTTGCATTTACTTTAGGCCCCATTTCTGAGCTTGGATCCATAGGATCTCCCACCTTGATGGATTTGACCTTTCTCATAAACTTTTCCATGAAGGGTTCATAGATGGCTTCATGGAGATACATCCGTTCATTACAGGTACAGACCTGACCGCAATTATCAAATCTCGAATGCAAAGCTGCATCTACCGCCGTATCGATATCTGCATCATCAAAGACGATGAAAGGAGCCTTGCCTCCCAATTCCAATTGGACATGAATTAAGTTATCAGCTGCTGCTCTGGCAATTTGTTGCCCAACCGGGGTACTGCCTGTCATGGTTACCATTTTGGTTATAGGACTGGCAACCAATGCTCCGCCCATTTCCCTTCCTGGCCCGGTAACAATATTTAGTACTCCGGCAGGAATCCCCACCTTGCTGGCGATATTGCCCAGTTCCAAGGTCGCCAATGGAGTTTCGGTGGTCGGCTTTACCACAATGGTATTCCCCGCCACCAATGCCGGTCCGATCTTTCTACCCGCAAGTGCCAAAGGAAAATTCCAGGCCGTAATGGCGACTACCACTCCACGGGGGATTTTATGGATCCAGATATGTTCATTCTCATTGTCAGAGGACACCAGATCCCCTTCTATTCTTCTGGCCCATTCACAGGCATATTCTATAAAAGAAGCGGTTACATCCACTTCCATTTCTGCCACAGTTATCAGCTTGCCCTGCTCTTTCACCAAAAGTTCGGCAAGCTCCTTTTTCCTTGCTTTTATTTCAGCGGCAAAGGCATACAAATATTCCGCGCGTTTGCGGGCAGGGAGCTTTCTCCATGATTTTTGAGCAGCTTCAGCTGCTTTAAGCGCCTTTTCAGCATCCTTGGCATTGCCATCTTGTACAGTGGCCACGATGGACTCATCGGAAGGGTTAATCACTTTCTCTGTAGCTCCGGAGTCACTATCTACCCATCCTCCGTTGATATATAATTGATAATTTTTCATGGTTTATCGTTTATTGATTATTCTGCGCTTCTATCGCCCCATCCAACCTCCGTCTACCAGCATCACACTGCCGTGCATATAGGCTGCTGCATCAGAACAAAGGAAAACTGTTGGTCCGCCAAAATCAGCGGATTCTCCCCATCTCCCTGCTGGAATTCTGGCTAAAATGGCATTGGCCCTATCGGGGTCATTTCTCAGCGCCTCGGTGTTATCCGTACTGATATAGCCGGGAGCAATCGCATTGACGTTTACCCCTTTTCCGGCCCACTCATTGGCAAAGGCCATGGTCAACTGCCCGATAGCCCCTTTGCTTGCAGCATATCCTGGAACAGTAATACCACCTTGGAAGGTCAACAAAGAGGCCGTAAACACTATTTTACCGGAACCTCTGGCCACCATTTCCTTTCCAAATTCACGGGTAAGGATAAATTGGGCATTTTGGTTTACTTCAATGACCTTGTCCCACATCTCATCGGGGTGCTCCGCTGCGGGCTTTCTCAAAATTGTACCGGCATTATTGATCAGAATATCTACTTGGGAATGTTCAGCTTTGACTTCTTGGATAAAACGATAAAGGTCCTCCCGGTTGGAAAAGTCACATTGGTAGGCTGTAAACTTCCGGCCCAGTGATACCACTTTCCTTTCTATATCACTGTCCTGGAACTCCAGAGAAGCACTTACACCTATAATATCCGCACCTGCTTCTGCCAAGGCAAGTGCCATGGACTTACCAATCCCTCTTTTGCATCCGGTAACCAAAGCGGTTTTGCCCTCCAGTTTAAACTTATTTAATACACTCATGGAAATCCTTTTTTTTACTTATTGATATCAATTAAATATTTCATCCCAGCTGGATTTTGGTCTATTTCATCGAAGACCTCTTGGATTTGTTCCAGCCCGCCCACTTTGGTGATCAATTTTTCAAAAGGAATAGTCCCTGAGGCTGCTATTCTCAAGGCCTCCTCATAATCTTCTTCTTCGTACAGACGGGCTCCCAAAAGCTCTATTTCAGACCAAAAGAACTTGAACAAGTCGATGTTTCGGGTTCCTCCTCCATGGATGGCCACCATAACCACACGGCCACGGACATTCATGACCTCTGTCATAGCAGCTACCCCCGCTTGGGAACCTGAAACTTCAAATGCACAGTCAATCATTTTTTCCTGTGTCAGTTCATTAATCTTTTCTCTCAGGTTTACTTCCATGGGGTTTACCACCTCAAATCCAAGTGCTTTTAACATTGCGATCCGCGTTGCATTGACTTCAGAAACCAACACGTTGGCACCTTTTTCCTTGAGCACATAGGCGATAAGCGTTCCTATCGGCCCTCCTCCTATTACCAATGCATTTTCTCCTTGCCTAATCCGGCCGATTTTTACATCGTGGCAGGCAACAGCTAAGGGCTCTATAAATGCCCCATGTTTCAAGGATAAACCTTCAGGTAACTTATGTAGGGTGTATGCAGGCACTACCCAATTTTGCTGAAAAGCTCCGGCACTGTCTATACCTATAAATTTCAGGTTTTTCCCCACATGCCTGTGGCCTTTGTCAAAAGGATGCTCTGTTCCAAACCGTAAAGGCCTGACCGCCACTTCATCCCCGGGCTTAACATTAGTAACTCCATCCCCTATTGCTGCCACAATAGCCGAAGCCTCATGGCCTATAACCTGGGGAGGCTGGACTCGCTGATCCATCACCCCATGATAAATATGAACGTCTGTACCACAAACACCGCAATACTGTACGGAGAGACGCACTTCGCCTATCCCAGGCTCTTCAACTGGTGATTCTCCAATGGAAAACTTTCCTTTTTCTTGATAATAAGCTGCTTTCATATATCTTAAAATTTCTCTTGTTTGAATTATGGTCCCCCATTTCCATCCAAAGCCGGACATGCTTCTCATCCGAAAGAATGGCGAAAGAAAATGTTATGGATTAAAGGTATTCCTGGCATCAAAGCGCTTGATCACTTGCCAGTCTCCTGTCACATACTCGTGGGTAAGCCCCCATTTTAGGGCTGCTGTAGGTCCTTCGTCAAAATCCATAGACTGGTCTAAGCCCGCTGCTTCCGGCCCCCATTTGATATGCGATTTGATTTCAAAATTGATCCCGTCAGGAGACCACTGGATGGTATTTCTTTCAGGCCCATCGGTAATAATCAGGGCTGCTATGCCTCCATCGTATTTCCAGACACAAAGCTCATGTCCACTATTGGTAATTGGATTGTAAGGGGATTTTACATAGGGACCGGTAAGCTTATCTGAAATAGCGACGCCCCATTTGATTTCACGACCGCCAAATGTCCTCCGCTCACCCATACGCTCTCCTTTGTAGTACAAGTAAAACTTATCCTTATAATGCAATAGCGTGGGATCATGTACTTTATGACTGTCAAAAGATCCCTGCTTTATGACCTTGAAGCGCGTATCTTCTTCACCTAACCATTCCCCGTCGTCACTTGGGGACAAAATGGGTTCCTGAAGTTTTTCAAAAGGACCATCAGGTGAATCCGAAATGGCCATACCTACTTGGTTCTTTACCCTATTTACATAAGGGGCCTTTACTGTTTGATATACCAATACATATTTTCCTTCATGAACCATCACCTGAGGGGTAAAAACGGATCGGTCATCATAAGCGCCAACCTCTCCACGCCCCACTGCCAAGCCCTGCTCGTCCCAAGTCCATCCGTCCTTCGAGGTTGCATACCACACTTCAGATTTATCCCATGGAAATACTTTCTTTTCAGGGTCACCCGTCCCAAATCCATAGGATTTTCCTGTAGTTTTGGTGTAATAGACATAATAGGTGTCATCTACTTTAATGAGATCACTAGGGTCACGACGGGTCACTCCTTCTTCATAGGCAAAATCCCCCTTGAGTTTGGAATCAGTGAACTCAATGAACCACTCAGGCCCTTGGGCGTAATTTCTTTCTAGCGCACGCTTAGAAGCAGCACTTAACTTATTGGTCTTGGGGATTGCCAAAAAATCATATACTGAATCCGGGTATTGCTGATTGGAAGGAGATTCATCCTTGAGCCCCTGGGTAGAAGGGGCCTGAGAACAAGCCGCCATTAGAGCTGTCAGTACTGTAATGGACAAAACGGTTTTTACGCTGAACATATTTTTTAAGGTTATTTTATTGAGCTTATCTTTTACCTCACTTGAAATGTTGAACATTTAAAGCAAATGAACATCACTTGAAATGATTGGGGAAGCAAGTCTCTTTGCTTGCCAAAAACTTGAATTAAAGCTCGATTTTTATGCTCCCTTTTCCATAAAAATGTACTAGACAAAAACTGGATAAAAGGCCTAATCGCTTAAATTTCACTTTATTTCAACTGACAGATGTGATAAAAAAAATCGTTGGAGACATTACCCCTAAATTATCCCTTCTTGTTTCCATGAATTAATTTCAGCGCAAAAACATGGGTGATAAAAAGTAAAACATTTGTTGACACTGAAATTTATGGATTCAGTTGTTGGAGAGGATATAAAAAAGTAATCCCCGGCATCTACAAATGAATACCGGGGATTATTAGTTACCTGCAGTTACTAATTAAATATCCTCAAAGCGAGAAATTAATATTTTCTTAAATATAAAGGAGTTGAATAACAGAATCCCGTTTCTACACAAATTGATAGACTATTAACAATCGGTATATTATTTCGACTATTAATGGTAGGCTCAGATAAGGATTTATGTGAGTCGGGTTCTGGTAGTTTGCCTGCGATAGGATAACCAGTCCCAACCCAATACACTGTCCCTGACAAAAGTCTTGGCCCGATCACTGTCGCGGATCTTTTAAATCCTGATTACAGTCCACCCAGGTGATTTAATACAACAAATAAGCTCAACCAATCAACTCGATGCCCCACCAATTAAGTTTAGATGAGGATGTTGATTGCTGAGCTCCTTTATTTCCGCCTCGGACACCTTGGTATTCCAAAGGTAAATTTTCAAGGGACTGGTCCTTGCTGTAAATGCTGTTAATGCTTCTTTGGAAACAGAAGTGCCGTGGGCATTGATTACCTCCAGGTGTTGTAAAGTTCCCATTTGCTTTATCTCTTCATCCCCCACATTGGAGTTTCTTATATCCAGGCGGATCAGGTTCTTCATTTTGCCCATTACCTCAAAAGATTCAGCTGCTATTTTGGTATTCCCTAAGTCCGCATAAACGATATTGGACAAAACAGGCTCCAAACTGGCGGCAAGCTCCGGAGTAAAGGTGTCTTGCTGCAGACTTATTTCTAACAAACTGCTTTCCGGACTGAGCCTTGAAATATTGATCCCTTGCTCCCTTATTCCGGTCAAAATCTCTTCTGAAACCGAAGCTGGCTTCAGCTTCTCTATAAATGGTTTTGGACTGGCATCTAGACCATAATCCCGGTCGAGAATTGTCAACAGTTCATCGGAAAGCTTACCCGATGAAAATTGAACGGAATCCGTTGCTCCTTGACTTATCCACCACTTTATCAGTTCTACTTCCCCATAAGACAAGGCCTTACCCTGTGGGGGCATAAACTTCTCACTGGTAGAAGGCAAAGTCACCCGGTGAACCAGCTCACCCTGCAAAGGATTGGTACCGCCCAATAAATTACCACTCTCTCCCCCTATTTGTATTTTTTCCAGACTGCTTAAATCAAGCCCTCCCTTTGCCTTGGAGGGGTTATGACAGCTTGCACATTTTTCCTCTAAAACAGGCTGAATGATATGTTGGAAAACCATGACCGAATCTACATTTTCAGGGATGGCAACTTGCTTGTCTTTTGCTTCCATGCCAGCCAGATACTTCACGACAGGAGGAGCATGTACCAACAAGTAATCGCTGCCATGGGTAAGGTTACCGCCAAGATGTCCAGTAAATGAAACCACTATAAAAGACAAAATGATCAGGCTATAGGCCAAAACAGGCCTTTTTTTGTCCCACATTTTGGTTTTTACCAAGTATATTGCCAAAGTAAGTACTACCAAGCCAATCCCCATCCACTTATGCCAGGCCAATGCCTGTGCATCATAGCCGCCCCCTTTAGCCAGCAGAAGTCCTACTATGGCACTCATCAAAGCGCCTAATGCACCGGCCAGATAGGACCAAGCAGTCACTTTCCTAATTTCCGGACTTTCTTTTTTGCGGATGAAACTGATCAGTTCCAATATTAAACCGAACAGCAGAAAACCAATAGGCAAATGAACGACCAGAGGATGAAACCTTCCGATAAATTGTGACCAATCCATATTTAAATCCTTTCCAGTTTTATAGGTGGTGTATGGTGGGCATTCCATTGACAGACGTATAGGTTTTTGTCTTCATCCACGCAAACATCATGACCATGATTAAATAAGGGAAGTTCCGCTCGGTACATTTGCTGAAGCTCACCATTGATATATTCAGGAGCTGTTCCACCGGGGTTGGAGACTACCTTTTCTCCTTCCATCACAGTTACAAAACCGGTATCCCTCACCCATCCTTTATTTTCATCCTTGGTTTTACTCCAGCACACGCCCGCATACAGATTATTATCATCAAAAACAGGTCGACAAACGTATAAGCCCGGCAGGTTTATGGTTTTTACGTACTTTCCTTCTAGGGTAAAATACTTAAAACTGTTTTCGGTCCTTGAAGTACACACCAACAGTGGCTCGCTCCCCCTATAATCAACTGCCACCCCATGGGCATTCTGCAGGTTAAGATTGGCATCCTCATTATTGTGTCCCCCAAAATGGCGAATGTACTGGCCATTGGCATCATACTGAATGATATAATCCGAGCCATAGCCATCTGCAACGTAAATGTCGCCATTGGGGCCTATGGCCACCTCAGTGGGCATAAAAAACATGTCTTTCTTGTACACTCCGATCGTGTGGGGATCCGGAAGGTGAAATATCAAGCGACCATTGATATCGGTTTTGGAAACAAAACCTGCCTGGCGTTGCATTTTTCCTTGCCGGTCCATAAACCAACCGCAATCCGAAATAAACAACACATCTTCCCCGCCTTCATTGTGCAGGGTCAATCCATGACCGCCAGGATATTGGGTGCCCCAATAATCGAGAAGTTTACCTGACTTATCAAAAACCAGTATATTATTGTCCGTATGATCACCGATCATCAGCAACCTCCCCTTACTGTCCATGACCATCTCATGACAGTTTAGAATGGAGGTGTCTGCCATGCCGATTTTCGCCCAATCCTTATGTACTCTGTAGCGATAATCTCCGTGACCGACGACAGTGTCTTCCTTTATCTTTTTATTCCCTAAACTAAAGCCCCAGCTGGGAGCCAACGTAGCTGCCCCCATGGCCAGAGCGGTATTTCCTATAAATTTTCTTCTTGAGTTCATTATTATGTCAGTATATCTTTAACAACGTGCCCGCCCACATCCGTGAGCCTAAATCTTCTCCCCTGATGTTTAAAGGTCAACTTCTCGTGGTCAACCCCCATTAAGTGCAAAAGTGTGGCGTGGAAATCATGTACATGCACAGGGTTTTCTGTGATGTTATAACTAAAATCATCCGTAGCGCCATAAGTGAAACCAGGTTTTACCCCTGCTCCAGCCATCCACATGGTAAAGCACCTTGGGTGGTGGTCTCTTCCGTAATTGTCCGGAGTGAGTTTACCCTGGGAATAAACCGTACGGCCAAATTCTCCTCCCCAGATGACCAAAGTATCTTCAAGCATTCCGCGCTGTTTGAGGTCCTTGATAAGGGCTGCTGTTGCTTGGTCGGTATTTTTGCACTGATTCCGGATTCCTCCCGGCAAATAATTGTGCTGGTCCCATCCTCTGTGGTATAACTGCACGAACTTCACCCCTTTTTCCAATAGCCTTCTGGCCATCAGACAATTGGCTGCATAAGTGCCTGAATCCCTGCTGTCCTTACCATACATGTCAAATATTTCATCTGGTTCCTCGGACATGTCAGTGATTTCAGGAACGGAGGTTTGCATCCGGTAGGACATCTCGTACTGTGCGATGCGTCCCAAAATCTCATCATCCCCATAGCTGCTGTGTTGGATTTCATTCAGCTGTTTGAGGTATCGGAGCATTTCAGCCCTATCTTGCCCATCATAATTTTCAGGGTTGTTCAAAAACAATACAGGATCCTTTCCAGAGCGAAACTGAACCCCTTGGTGCTGGGTGGGCAAAAATCCGTTGCCCCATAACCTGGAATAGATCGGCTGTCCGCCGGCATTTTTGGAATTGAGAACAATAAACGTCGGCAGGTTTTCATTTGAGGAGCCTAATCCATAGCTGACCCATGAACCGATCGAAGGTCTTCCGGGAAGCTGATGCCCCGTTTGAAAAAAGGTAATCGCAGGATCATGGTTGATCTGCTCGGTATGCATTGACTTGATAAAACACAGATCATCCACTACCTGGGCCGTGTGGGGCATCAGCTCGCTTACCCAAGCCCTACTTTCCCCGTATTGATCAAATTTATAGGCACTTGGAGCAATCGGCAAGGACGATTGCTGGGCACTCATTCCTGTCAATCTTTGCTCTCCTCGGACACTTCCGGGAAGTTCTTTCCCAAACATATCCTGCAAGGCAGGTTTATAATCAAATGTCTCAAATTGAGATGGGCCCCCGCTCTGGAAAAGATAAACCACTCTCTTAGCCTTCGGGGCAAAATGGGGCAGGTCAGGAAGTCCTCCTTTTCCCACAGGCACCACCCCGGAGTTGTTTGCAAACAATTTGTCTGCACTGAACAAACTTCCCAAAGCAATGGCGCCCAGGCCCAAGGAGGTCTTGGTTAAAAACTGCCTTCTATCTATCTTTTTTTCTTCTTGCTGCAATTCCTTGTCAGCGGATCGAATAATATCGTGATGGTGACACATAAGGTTATCTTTTTGTTATTGCTGCGTCTGAATTAATTATTACACTTGCTACCACGGCATTGGCTGCCACTTCTGCCTTATCCAACGCTTTATCCACCTGATATTCGCCGGCCGACAGCCATCCTATTGTCTTCTCAGGATGGTTTTTGAATTTCTGGTATTCTTTTTCCCTGAGTTCTAGGAGCAGTTTTATCTCATCCTCTTTTGGGTACCTGCCCGCCAGCTTCATAAAGCTTTGGCTGATGCCGGTATTTAGGTCTTCGGACCTGGCAATATCCTCACCGATTTTTTTTGAAGCTTCCACAAAAGTGGGATCATTGAGCAGCACCAATGCCTGTAAGGGGGTATTGGTTTTTTGCCTACGTACGGTACATTCACTTCTTTCGGGTTGGTCAAAAGTTGACTGCGTTGGATTCGGAACAGTTCTCTTCCATAGGGTGTATAAAGATCGTCTATATAGTTTATCTCCGGAATCCTGCACATATTCCCCTCCGTTCATCTTCCAAAGGCCTTCGGGCTGATAAGGTTTCACACTTGGCCCCCCTACTTTATTGACCAATAATCCACTAGAAGCCAAGGCATTGTCCCGGATCATTTCACTGGACAACCTTGACTTTGGCCCACGCGCCAGATAAGTATTATCAGGATCATTCTTAAGCTCCTTTTCAGGAGCCAAGGAACTTTGCCGGTAAGCAGCCGACATCACGATCATTTTATGGAGTGCTTTTACGTCCCATCCACTTTCACGAAATGTTACGGCCAAATAGTCGAGCAATTTAGGATGGGAAGGCAATTCCCCCTGGTTACCGAAATCCTCGCTGGTCTTTACAATTCCCCTTCCAAAGAAGTTTTGCCAATAGCGGTTTACCGCAACCCTTGCCGTCAAGGGATGGTCGGGGTGAAAAAGCCATTTGGCCAGTCCTAAGCGATTTTTAGGATAGTCTTCCGGCATCGGCAAGATGGTAGAAGGTACATTGGGGCTGACTTCTTCTCCATGCTCACTGTAAAGCCCCCTTTCCAGCAGATAAGATTTTCGCTTGTTTTCCATCTCCTTCATGATCATCACCTCTGGGATTTTTTCGGTGCTGTCCACTAAGGCCGTTCTGGTGTGGATAATCTCCTGCTCAGCCTGATGATAGGGCTTGTAATACCTGGAAATATAATGTTCTATCAGTAGTTCCCGTTGCTCTTTGGTCAGAGAAGGTGCCCCTTCGGTCAACCAAGCAGGCAGGCTTCCTTTTGCCCAGGCATGGACTTCCAGGCCGGTAAGTTGCTTACTATAAACTTTGATATCCTCGACCAGGGCATTTTTGATACCGAAACCTCTCCACCTTCCTCCTATTTTAAGCCCAGGTTCAATCGGGGATTTATAAATCTGATCTTCATAATTTCCAAAAATAATATCTTTATAAAGGTTGTCGTTGACCAGTTTCATCTGCAGCTCCTCACCGTTGAGGTAAAGTCTTAGGCCATCGGCCTTACTGGATCCGTCATAGGTCATGGCGAGGTGGATCCATTCATTTCGGGGGATTTCCTCTAGGCTATGTTTTTCTATCGCATTGTCCGGCCATGTATGGGCCAGTAAAAGTTCAAGCTTTCCTTCCCTGTAATAAAGGTGATACCCTTTGTAGCTATGTAGACGCGCCCCATTGTTTTTATGAAATATGACCCCCTCCTTTAGGGAATCAGGCAAGTGCACCCATAAACCTATGCTGAAAGGATCGTTTCTTTTATAGATCCCCACCGGTTTGGTATCCAGCCAGGCATCACCGTCGATTTTAAGTGCTTTTCCGGTCCGGCCATCAACAAAGTTGGCCTGTTCGCCCTTGGTGGCATTTCTGTCCATTTTTCCGGACTTACCGCTAACACTGTTTACCAGTGAGCCATCAAGGGATATATTGGCTGCCAATCCGGCCCCTAGATCCAATGGTATTTTATTAAACCCCTTATCAGCAATCCATTTTGCGGCCTCCTTTTCACCTGTAGATCTTGCTGACTGCAATTTGGTTTCCTGTTTCTTTTCCAGGTTTTTGAGGTAAGTGATTACCTTTTCCTGCTTTTCAGTGGGCCAGAGCATAGTGGGAACAGGCATATCACCAGAATCCCATGATATCTGCCCTGTTTCATTCAGGTTATTGAAATAAGCATAAAACTCATAAAATTCCTTTTGGGAAATGGGATCGTATTTATGGTCATGGCAACGGGCACAGGCCATGGTCATGGCCATCGCACCTTGTCCCAAAACCGATGCCCTGTCCGCTACATATTCCACCCGGAATTCCTCATCGACGATCCCCCCTTCCATATTTTGCGGGTGAAGCCGGTTAAAGCCTGTAGCCAACAGCATTTCCTTGGTGGGGTTGGGATAAAGATCCCCTGCTATTTGCCAGCTCAAAAACTGGTCATAAGGCATGTTTTCGTTAAAAGAATTGATCACCCATGTTCTCCATGGGCTCATGTCCCGATAACGGTCTACCTGGTATCCGTGGGTATCGGCATACCTGGCCACATCCATCCAGTCCATGGTCATTTTCTCACCGTAATGCTCAGATGCCAACAACCGGTCCACCTGTTTTTCATATGCATTGACGGATTTATCTTGTTCAAATACTTTTATTTCTTCGGGAGTAGGCGGTAAACCTGTAAGATCCAGTGATAGCCTTCTTAATAATAAGGAGCGCTGTTCTTCATTTTTAGGCCGGAGCGACTTCTCTTCCAGTTTTGTTGCCACAAAATAATCAATCTCATTTTTCGCCCATTCTTTGTTTTCAATCTCAGGTACAAGGGACTTTTTGGGTTTAGTAAATGCCCAATGGGGTTCATATTTTGCGCCCTGTTTAATCCACTTTATTAAAATGGCCTTTTCCCTATCTGATAATTTTAAATTGGACTCTGGGCTTGGCATTACCACCTCGGGATCATGTGATACAATTCGCCTGACCAGCTCACTTTTGCCGGGCTTTCCTGGAACAATGGCTTTGTTTCCTGAATCTCCTACGCCATAGGCTGTTTCTTCCTGGTGGAGCTGTAGCCCCGCTTTGATCTTGCCTTTATCCGGGCCGTGACAGGCATAGCACTTATCGGAAAGGATGGGCTTTACATCCGCATTGAAATCAAGTTGCTCAGGCAGATCATTGTACACTTCCACTATTTCTTCGGGAACAGGGTCAGAACAGGACCAAAATATTATTCCACCAATTAAAACAATTGTACGAAACACGATTCTCATATTAGGGTTTTATTGCTTTTTTTTATATGTTCAAAGATTATAAAAAGATAATATCTTACCTTATTTAAAACCGCCAATTTATTATACATTTCCGTTGTTCTCAGTAAATCATGCTTAATAATGTTCAATTGAACTTGCTCAATGCAGGAAAAGCCCGGTTGGATAAACGATGGGATTTTGATAATGTCATCAGCCCTTTTTACCGTCTTTATTTAGTAACGGAAGGATCCGGTCTCGTTCATCACTCGGGCACAGACTACCTGCTTAAGCCCGGCTATCTTTACCTCATACCAAGTTTCACTTATAGTCGTTACATTTGTCCTGATTTCCAAATCCAATACTATTTGGGAGTCATGGAAGAATTTGGTGAAGCGGGCTCCATATTTGACCATTATCATTTCACTTTTGAGGTCAAGGCACATGAAATCGACATCCACCATTTTAACCGCATCATTTCTATTAATCCGAACAGGGAATTGATCAATGATGACCCCAAAGCCTATGATAATTTCCCGACCCTGGAGACCTTCAAAAAGAAAAACCTGCAACTTACCCCTTCTGCTTTTTTAGAGACCCAAAGTTTGTTGGGGCTTTTACTTTCAAGGTTTATCCTAAAAGCCAAAATCACTTCACCAAAGAGCATCAGTGAAAATAAGATTCATGAATCGATCAAATTTATCAGACAGCACCTGCATCAGGATCTTACCGTAAAAATGGTTGCTGACACCGTAAACATGAGTGTCGATTATTATTCCAGTCTATTTAAGAAGACCTTCGGATTGCGACCGTTGAAATATATACAAACCCGTAAGGTAGAGCGGGCCCAATTATTACTGGCCAGTACCAACGACTCTTTGGAAGAAATAGCTGCTAAAATAGGACTGGATTATGTCAGTTATTTTTCACGGCTCTTTAAAGAACAGACTGGAAAAACGCCCGGAGAGTACAGAAAAGACCTGTGGCGAAAACAATGAATTCCCTACTGGTCGTCATTTATTGATCCTTATGATGTTTTCTGTATCGGTCCATCCGCTCCATGGCCTTCCCTTCATATTCCCTTTTCAATTGCCATAATGGCCTCTCCAAAGTAAGTTCCCATTGGAAGAGCTCTTTGTATAACTCCCGCACGACTGCCGGATTTTTGGAAGCAAGGTCGTTTTCCTCACGCTCGTCTAAGCTGAGATCATACAACTCCGCAGGACGGTCCGGAAAGCGCAATAACTTCCAGTCCCCTTTCCTGATGGCTCCGCGGTTTTCTTTTTTCCAAAACAACTTTTCGTGAGGCCGGGCACTTTCATCTCCTGCCAGAAAAGGTAAAAGATTCACTCCATCTATACCTTGCAAGCTTTTGGGATCTCCTCCTGCTGCGGCATAAAAAGTGGGCAAAAGATCCAAGGTCGAGGTAGGAAATGAAAAGGAAGCTCCCCTTAAATTGGCCTTTGGATACTTTATAATACAGGGAACCCTTATCCCTCCCTCAAGATGGTTGGCTTTAGTACCGCTCAATGGGTAATTATTGGCAGAACTGGCATCTGTAGGGCCACCGTTATCGTTGGTAAAGACCAGCAGGGTGTTTTCTTCAAGGCCCAACTCCTTCAGCTGGTCCAGGACCATCCCACATGCCCTGTCCATGGCCAGCGTCATTGCAGCCATGGTTTTCCGTTTCCCAGAAAGTCCGCTAATTTTCGCCAAGTCTTCATCCTTGGCCTCAAGTGGTGTGTGGACGGCATTGAAGGAAAGGTATAGAAAAAAGGGCCTTTGTTTATTCGCCTTTATAAAGCGACAAGCTTCCTTGGCAAGTTTATCTGTCAAATACTCTTGCGACTCCTCAAAATCACCAAACCCTCTTTCCATCCTATCTTCTGGGCGAAACCGCTTTTGCTCCTCTGTCAAAGGCCAAAAACTTCGTGCCCCTCCTCTAAATCCATAAAACTCATCAAAACCACGTTTTATCGGGTGAAAACGATCCGCATTCCCCATATGCCATTTCCCGATAATCATAGATTGGTACCCCAAAGGCTTAAGGTGATCAGCCATTGTTTGCAAGTGAAGAGGCAATCCCATTTCATCTCCCGTCATACCTGAAGGGCTCATATACCCAGGGACATTATTTTCTTCAAATCCAAACCGCTGTTGGTAGATACCTGTCAACATTCCCGCCCGCGATGGGCCACACACAGCCGCTGTAACGTAGAATTGCTTTAGGAGTATTCCTTCGGAGGCTAATTGATCCAGGTTTGGGGTGGGAAATTTTTTATTCCCTTGGAAGCCAAAGTCATAATAGCCTGCATCATCGCTAAACAGCAGGACGATATTGGGTTGCTTTTCCTGGGCCCTTATTTGAAAGGGATGCAGTAATAATATAAGGCCTATCAAAAATAAGGAAATGTCAGGATCTACCTTTTTACTTTCCATTACCAATGAGTTTTTGGTTATCCTCTTGAATACGCTGTAATTGCTTGCCGCTCAAACCATGCTGATAATAGAAATCCGGCTTGTAATAGTAATTGTGTTTTTTCATTTCTGGATCGTGCACATCCAGACTTAAATCACAGTCAAACCGCAGCAATATCGCGTGATTATGTTCCCAATCGGTAGCATTGGTCAAATGGGAAATACCCCAGGTAATCCCTTTACCATATTCAGTATTGTTGAACGCATCTGGCATAAATGGCCCTGCAGCAGTGGGCATCAGGTTGGTGATGGCGGCAATCTCGAAGTTAACCCCATCTTCAGCATATTGAATGGTAAAGTGTTCATTACCGTCTTTGATGACCAAGGCTGCAATCCCCTCCTTAAAGGGAAATAAGGTCGTTTCATGCCCCGAGTTGATGACAGGGTTTAAGGGGTGTTTTTTAAATGGCCCAAGCGGATGATCTGCAATGGCCAGTCCTTGCATTCTTACCAGGTTAGGATCTCCATCAAAGTCCGATTTATAATACAAATAGATTTTACCATTGTGCACGATAGGCTGGGGATCATGAATGGAAAATTGATCCCAAGAGCCAAGCGCTCCATTTGGAATGACAATTTTACTGTAAGGTATCCAAGGGCCATCCGGTGAGTCAGCATAGGATACTGCTACAGGGCAATCATCACCCCGCTTTCCACTGGCTTCCATAAAGCCCTGATAATACAGATAATATTTCCCCTCCCACTCCAGTATATCGGTAGTCGTGACTGATCTCCAGCCTACCTCGGGTTTTGGAGGCCTGGGGACAGCAACTCCTTGTTCTTCCCAATTGATTCCATCTTTGCTGGTGGCGTACCAAATTTCCGATAAATCCCAATCTGAAGAAGGAATGGTATCGTTGGATTTTGCCGCCCCTTGAGGCGCTACTGGCGTGTTGCGATAAGTATACCAAACATAATATTTACCATTGGCAAAAATCACCTTGGAGGGATCCCTACGGGAAATGGTACCATCATGTCCATTATAATCAAAGCCCTTTAGTTCGGTGTATTTAAACTGTGAATACAGTTCATTATCCTCAGGCCTTGGTGCCGGATAAGCATCATAATTACGATGCATGGCTCTACTTAATGGCATCTGGGGTTTTTCCTTCGGTAATACAAAAGGGAAGGATGAGAAAGAAGAGGCCTCCTGAGCCTCAACCTGATTGATCATCAAAGCTCCGCCGAGCAGTATTAATCCAATAATTTTATTCATCTTGATTAAATAGGTTATTTAGCGTTTATCCAATTGAAACTATGAAAACTAAATTTCATATAAATTTTAATTCAAACATGGTTTTATAACTAGACAAAAACTGAACAGGGCATAAAATCACTTTTCATCACTGAGCAAATCATATAAAAAAGCTATAAATTACTCATCTCTATAATAGCTCAGAAAGTCGTTAGCAGTTACATGCAAACTTAAAACAAGACCGAATCACTGCATAACTAAAAACATATGTATTAGTCTTAGAACATATCTTCTAGCAGACAGACCTAAGCTCTTCTTAAATTTAAGCTTACAATTACCTAGACTAACCTAATATGATTAAGAATTATAATCCCTCCTACATGAGGCTGTTATTTGTCTACATGATCATTTTGGTAGGCCCATTAATTCCTGCAGCTGTCAACGCAAAGCAATCTCCTTCCTCCACTATCTACCAACCAAGTAACTGCTCAGAAGGTGACAGTCTGAAACACATTGCTCCAGAAGAAGCTTTACAATCGTACCGAAAATGCAAACAGGCCCTGCTAGAAAGGGGAGATACTTTGGCTGTAATTGATATTATTAATCGCATCTCAAACATCCACGGAAACCATGCCCGGTACAAAGAAGCCTATGATGGATATTGGGAAGCGCTTGAATTGGCTACGGAAGCCAATTTGGATCAAGCTCGGTCTACGATATATTACAAAATCGGACAGACCTATGGCTTTTATAAAAAAGTCAATAAAGCACTAAATTATTTTAATATTTCCCTTCAAATCGACAAAAAACTAATAGCAAAAGGGAAGCTTGATAAAAACGAATTAATTAACAATTACTTAGGCATAGTGGCGCTTTACAGGCAAAATGAGATGCCTTTTGAAGCAGAAAAATACCTGGATAGTTGTTATCAAATTTTACCTGAAAAAGTTAAACCTGAAGATGCTCCCTATATCTTTTTTGAATCGGCCTATGTGCTGGCCGGCAAAGGAAATTCAGGAGAGGCTATCGCAACCCTTTTGAGAATCATCCCATGGTATGAAAAAAATGCTCCCTCCTACCTTGTACTGGTTTTTTCGTATCTGGCGGATTACTATCAAGCAGGAGGCAATTATAAAGAAAGTGAACATTATTATTTAAGGTCATTGGAGACTTCTATGAAGTACCACAGCCACATTGATTTCTCTTCTCTGGTCCATAAAAAACTTTCAGGCTTATATGCAACAACCAATAAATTTGATAAAGCCTACCTAAGTTTGTTGCAGGCTAAACAATTGGATGACCAGTTTTTTGACAGCCGAAGTTCCAATAATAGAGGTTTGCTGGAGATACAGGATTTATTCCGTTTGGAAAAGGAGAAGCAGGAAAAATTGTTACAGGAACAACGATTAGAGACCTTAGAACATAAAGACAGAATTTCATTTTTACAGAAAGCAATTTTGGCCATTATTATAATTTTCGGCACTTTTATAGGCGGAGTATACATTCGGAATAGAACTAAAAAGTTCCTGGCCGAAAAAAAATACCTTCAGAAAAAACAGGCATTGGAGGTCCAAAAAGCAAAAGAAGTACTGGAAGTTAAAAATAAAGAACTGATAGCTAGTACAGTTCAATTAATCGAAAAAGATGAATTGTTAATGGGCATCAAACAGCAGCTAAAAGAGCTTCGAAAAGTGGATCAGAAAGCGCCGGTGAATACCTTAATTAAAAACATCGATTTTCATGCTTCCAAAAACTGGGATGAATTCGAAAAAAGGTTTATTCAGATCAACACTGATTTTTATGAGCGTTTGAAAAAGCGGTATCCAAAACTCAATCACAGTGACCATAGACTTTGCGCTTTGATAAAACTCAACATGAGCAGTAAAGAAATGGCCAGTTTATTATCCATCTCTGTGGAGTCTGTACATACAAATCGATACCGCCTTCGCAAAAAAATCAAGTTGGATAGAAGTGAAAATTTAGAGGATTTTATTGCCAATATTTAAAAGCTTTTCCTAAGCCATATGTTTTGAGAGAAAAAACATATGGTTTTTTTATTTTTTTTACACAGGATGACAAAAAAGAATCCGTTATGGCCTGTCCCGACTGCTGTTGAGAAAGACTGCAAATAAAAAACTAAGGATGTTTAGACCTTGAGGATTAGCACCCTTACTCAAAGGGAAAAACAGCATTTAATCAATTGATTTTAAGTAAGTTTCAATGAAGCATAACTTACGCTTCGTGACGTAGATTTTCTATTCTATTTTATGGTTTTTTATTCTTTCCATGTTTTGTTCTTATAAGAAGAAGTGGGTAACTGCTTTCTAACCCAATTTTCCATCACTGTCTAGTTTTAATGCAGTCATTAAAATTGATTTCCTGAAGGATTACAGACTTTTTGCAGAAAACTGTTTTTGTAACCTCAAACCCTAAATGCCCTATGAACAACTCCTCTTAGGTCCAAACCTAGCCAGACTAAATTTATTAACACGAAACTATTTAAATTATGAAACCCAAAATTCTACAAAATTGCTGTATTCCTAAGGGGCTCGGCCTTTGGATGATCCTTTTAGGCTGTTTAATCTCTTTCCGAACTTATGGCCAGAACACATCAATTTCAGGAGCAGTCTCTGATGAAAACGGGGAAACA
Source organism: Echinicola sediminis (assembly GCF_054777495.1). NCBI lineage: Bacteria > Pseudomonadati > Bacteroidota > Cytophagia > Cytophagales > Cyclobacteriaceae > Echinicola > Echinicola sediminis. The sequence goes on from NZ_BAAHAP010000017.1 coordinate 22,774, forward strand.
CTGCCAGGAGTAAACATTTTATTGCAAGGTACCAGCACTGGAACCATTACCGACATTGATGGTAATTATACCATTGAGGCTCCTTCAGAAGGTACGCTGATATTTAGTTTTATAGGCTATAAAAGCCAGTCTGTACCGATATCAGGTCGTTCAAAAATTGACATCACCTTATCCTCTAATTTGGAAAATCTGGAAGAGGTGGTTGTCATTGGTTATGGAACGCGTACCAAAGGGGAGCTGACTGGGGCCGTGGCCACCGTGGACAAATCCTTTTTGGACCAACAACCAGCAGGCAATGTCAGTAAGGCCCTTCAGGGCAGTGCCTCTGGAATCACAGTGGTCAATGCGGCAACACCGGGTGGCCAAGCTGAAATCCGCATCAGGGGAATGGGCACTATTAATAATAATGGTCCTCTGTGGGTAGTGGATGGTGTATATGGCGCCAATCCACCTCCTCCTAATCAAATTGAATCCATCCAAATTCTTAAAGATGCTGCCTCAACGGCCATCTATGGAGCACGGGGAGCCAATGGGGTAATATTGGTCACTACCAAAACCGGGAAGGCGGACCAAGCTGCCCAGGTATCGGTAAGTCTTAGGTCAGGCTTTAACCAGCCCAATGCAAAATTTGATCTTATGACTGACCCACAGCAACTTGGTGAGTTGATGTGGTTGGAACTGCAAAATGATGGCTTGCCTACTACGAATGTTCATTATGGTAACGGACAACAGCCTGAGCTAAACGATTACTTATATCCAAATGGTGCGTCCATTGGAGATCCTTCCACAAACTTGGAGCTATATGACCAAAACAATTATCCGATTACGCTGGCCAATCAAACTGGAACGGACTGGATGGATGCCGTATACAATAATGGCAGTATCCAAGATTTCAACCTGTCGGTTACTGGTGGTGGAAAAAAAACCAGTTATGCCTTTCAGGCCAACTACCTAAAGGAAAATGGTATCTTCAAATATACCTCTTTTGAAAGAGTATCACTTCGCTCCAATGTGGATTCGGAAGTAAATAACTGGCTGAAATTGGGTCAACGATTGGGTGTTATGTACCATCAAAATAAAGGTTATAATGGCAACAATTCCCACGAAAGCCTTCTTAATGAATTGTACACGGTCAATCCTATTTTACCAATTTATGATGTAGCCGGCAATTACGCAGGAGGTGTTGTAGGAGGTAATATATATGATGGTCCCAATCCTTTGGGCTTACTGGACAGGAGCAAAGATAGCAAGAACAGCACCTATAATATCACCGGTAACATTTATGCAGAGCTCGCCCCTATCAAAAACCTGAAACTTAAAACGCTTGCAGGATATAATGTCAACCTCTCGCAAAACTTTAACCCAAGGTTCCCAGATCCAGAAAACACCAACGGCAGCAATGGTACCACCTTAAACGAAGGTAGCGCCGTGAACTTCCAATGGAACTGGACAAATACGCTGAACTATCAGAGAACCATTGCCAAAAACCATAATATGGACCTGCTCTTGGGTACAGAAGCTGTAAAAAGTACCTATAGAAATATCTATGCCTCAAGACAGGAGTATTTTAGTACAGACCTGAATTTCCTTGTATTAGATGCAGGAGCAAGCAACCAACTCAATGGCGGCAATGCCTCTGCCTGGTCCCTATTTTCCTATTTTGCTCGGGGACATTATGACTACAAGAAGAAATACATAGCCGATGTAACCGTTAGAAGGGACGGTTCTTCAAGATTTGGACTCAACAATCGATTTGGTGTATTCCCTGCCGTATCCTTGGGATGGGTGCTTTCAGAAGAAAACTTTATGTCAGGAATGGACGGATGGCTGGACTTCCTTAAACTAAGGACCAGCTGGGGACAGTCAGGCAATGATCAAATCGGTAACTATAATAGTTATTCCATTTATAACAGTAATCCGGGCAATTCTTACTATGCCATTGGAGGGGGCGACAATACCATAGTGGTCGGTTATCAATCCGCTACCCGCGGCAACCCCAATGCCAGATGGGAAACCACCACCTCTACCAACATTGCCATGGATGCCACCTTCTTTAATTCATTGGATCTTACCATCGATTTTTGGAGGAAGGACACCAAAGACATGTTGTTCCCTGTAGCCATTCCCCTAGTGGCAGGAAGTGCTACAGCTCCATCAGTAAATATAGGTTCCATGTCCAACAAAGGCGTAGATATTACGTTGGATTATCGTGGTGAGATCGGCGCCAGTGGGCTGAGCTATAACCTTGGTGCTAATTTTACCCATTATAAAAATGAGGTCAAGCAACTATCCAACAACAGCAGCGAATTTATCCAAGGTTTTCCTGTCCGGCAATCCATTTATACCCGAACAGAAGCAGGAAGATCTTTTCCTGAGTATTTCGGATACGTGGTTGACGGCATCTTTCAGACACAGGAAGAAGCCGATGCCCATCCAGTAAACGGCACCTATAATGCCCCAGGCAACCTAAAAATACGTGATGTTGATGGAGACGGTGTCATTACACCTGATGACAGAACATATATCGGGAACCCGCACCCGGATTTCACTGCAGGTTTAAGAGCAGGCTTAGCTTATAAAGGTTTTGATTTAGCGGCCACCTTTTATGCTACTGTTGGAAATGACCTTGCCAATTACACCAACCGGTTTATCCGATACGGTCTGTTCCAAGGGCCAAACAGTCCGGACAGACTGTTCAAATCATGGGGTTCGCCCTATTTGGAGAACAATGCTGACGCGATTTTACCCAAAGCGTCCAGCAGCACTTCCTTTGAACAAAACCCTTCCACTTTATACATTGAAGATGGCTCCTACCTTCGGCTGCAAAACTTTCAGGTCGGATATAACCTACCAGAGCATCTGCTGGAAAAGCTTAAAATCAGCAATTTAAGACTCTACTTCATGGGGTCCAACCTATTTACCCTGACCAGTTATTCGGGACTGAATCCTGAAATTCCGGCAAAAAGGGATAACGGCATCGCCAGGGAGATCGACCGCGGTGTAGATACAGGAGCTTGGCCGGTATCCAGACAAATCATGTTTGGTATAAACTTAAGTCTATAACCCTAAATAAAAATAGCCATGAAAAAGATAAACTATTTCATATTCCTCCTGGCAGCTCTCACCCTATTCCAGTCATGTAGTGAGGAATTCTTAAATGAAAAACCATATGGTGCTGTCAACCAAACTTTATTGAACAATGAAGAAGGGGTAAATTCTCTTCTAATAGCCACTTATGCGCTGCTAGATGGATATGCAGCTGGTGAAAACCCTAGTGGTAATCAGGGCGAAGCATCTGTAATGAACTGGGTATGGGGTGATGTACCTTCAGATGATATGCACCGAGGGGACCAAACCGGCGGATGGAGTCAGATCAATGACGTGGAGCGCTATGAAGTGCGTCCGGATAATGTTTGGCTCAATGGTGCTTGGGGAGTCAATTATGAAGGGGTATCCAGGGCCAATGATGCCCTAATAGCATTGTATGCCTCCGAGGATATTCCTGACACCAAATACAAGCAACTGGAAGGAGAGGCCAAATTCCTAAGGGCCTGGTATCATTTTCAGCTGAGGTTGGTCTTTGAAAGAATCCCATACATCACAGAAGACGTAGATCCTACCCAGGTAAAAAATGATACCGAAGTATGGGACAAAATCGAAAATGACTTGCAGTTTGCCATCGAAAACTTAGATCCTAATCCAAGTGACCTTGGTCGGGCTTCCAGTTGGGCCGCCATGGCCTTAAAAGCTAGGGCTCACCTTTTCCAACAGGAATTCAGCGAAGCAAAGCCCCTATTGGATGATATCATCATAGATGGTCCCTTTGAAATGGAGCCGCATTTCTACAACAATTTTGATGAGGAGAAGCAGAATAATGGGGAGAGTATTTTTGAAATTCAATATTCGGTCAACGATGGTGCTGGGGTTCATAATTCAGGGATAGATCACCAGACCTTGTACCCCAGGGGGCCGGATGTGGGGCTTTGCTGTGCCTACAGTGCCCCGTCTTTTGACCTGTTCAATGCATTTAAAGTGGACCAAAACGGCCTGCCTCTTTTGGATACTTTCCAAGATGATCTATTGCTAGAGGATTATAAAGTGCTGACCACCGAAACGTTTGAACCTACGGAGGAATTGCTTGACCCCAGAGTGGACTGGACCATAGGCAGGAGGGGAATTCCTTTCTTGGACTGGGGCCCTATGAGCGGGAGTGATTGGATGTTGGATCAATTGAACATGGGACCATTTCTAAATAAGAAAATCATGTGGTACAAGCGTAACCGGGGAGATATTTCCACCCAATCGGCTTACTGGGCTGCTGGTGTAAATGGCAATAACTTCCGGGTATTACGCTTAGGACATGTTATTCTTTGGAGAGCTGAGGTTGCTGTTGAAGAAAATGATCTCGGCACAGCGCTCTCCTTGGTGAATTTGATCCGGAACAGGGCATCCAACGATCTGGTGATGGGTAAAGTCCAGAACCAAGCCTTTGGTCCCAATGATGAAGTTGTCGTAGATTACTCCCAACCTGCTGCCAACTATAAGCTGGAACCGTATCCATCCTTTCCTAATCAGGAATACGCGCGAAAAGCGGTAAGGCACGAAATGCGGATGGAATTTGCCCTGGAGGGGATGAGATTCTTTGATCTGGTAAGGTGGGGTATAGCAGAGCCTACCTTAAACAACTACCTGGATAGTGAATTAGCTGATGGAAAACTTCCTTGGCTCAATGGGGCAAGGTATGTAGAAGGAGAAGATGACCACTGGCCCATTCCCCAGGTGCAGATAGATCTTCAAACCGGGATCATTGTTCAGGATCCTGCCCATTAATTTAGGTTTATAGCTACTATATTTTGGTTTATTTGTAAAATCCTTGGCTCTCTGAGCCAAGGATTTATTACTCGGACACTTAATTTTGCCCTGAGAAATCGATTTATCTTATATTTCTCCATTCTTTGTTAAGCCCCAAGCAATATTCCAAAAACTTTTTTTATTCAAACGCGGCCTTTTAGGTTTGAATTTGAGGGAAATATTATAAAAGCTCTCCTGAATAATCACCCTTCATAAATCATATCAATAGACTATCCAAGCCTTCCTCTTCTTTGTATCTTTACCCATTGAAAACAGCGCATTTAGGGCTAAATACCAACAAACCGACGAATGAAGTATTTTATAGGAGTTGACATCAATGAGTCATGGATTAAAGCACTGGTTATTGACCAGCAAGAAACCGCAAACTTCAGCAATCTTGCTCAGACCTGCCAGTCAAAAAGCATTTACCAGGTAAAAACCCCCTCATCCCTTGATTCTTCAGCGGATGATTTAATACACTCTCTCGATAAGCTTTTAAAAGAAATTGGCCTTCCCCTAGTAAATATAGCAGGGATTGGGATTTCCATAGCGGGTCATGTTAACTATCACGGAACAAAACTTTTATCATGTGCTTCAAACCTGAGCTCCCTGAAATCAGATAAATGGTTTGATCACCTCAGGCAATTAACTAAAGCACCAATTGTCATGATCAATTCTACTGACGCCACCACCATTGGAGCTGCTGCTCTGGGCTATCTTAAGGGCAATATATCGTTTGGGATAATGACCTTGGATGGCGGATTAGGCTTTACTGTGGTAAGAAATGGTCGAAGATGGACACCTAACTTTTCAGCTAATCCTTTGGGGGCAGTATATACTCCACTAGGCACCTTCAGTAAACTAAGTAATGTTTCCTCTCTTTTTGGAGACTTGGAAGGCAGGTTATATAAAGATAACCCGGACAGGGACAATCAGAAAAAGCAAGAGGAAGACTTTTTAAACCGTCTCTCTGGAATCGTTTATACTGCTAAGCTGCTTTATCAGCTGGACGAAGTATTGCTTGGTGGAAGGCTCAGTGAGCTCCCATTCGTTACAGGAAATAAGCTAGAGGAGAGCGCTCATGCCCAATTGATTTTTTTGGATGAAACCAATGGTGATAAAAGACTTAATACCAGCATACTAAAAGAAGGTAATGTTTTATCTTTGATGGGAACTATTTTGCTTATAAGCAGTGAAGTTTCTGCCAGTGCACTCACCCTACCCGACATTTCCCCAGAACTCAAGACTGAAAAAGCATATGATCCAACACTGGTTTTAGAAAAAATGGACAACCTTTCCATTTTGGAAGCGCTTAACCATGTGGAACAGGAGGCTGGTGAAAACTTAAATAAAAGCCTGCCTAAGCTATCTCAAGTAATAGACGAGACAACAGAAAAATTAGAAAAAGGGGGGCGCATGATTTATATCGGCTGCGGCACTAGCGGAAGGCTGGCAGCAGTGGATACAGTAGAACTCGCTTGCACCTTTGGTTTTCCAAGGGAAAAGGTACTTACTTTAGTTGCTGGGGGCATAGCGGACGCCGCTATAGATATAGAGACCCGATTTGAAGAAGATGCCAGCAGTATTCCTGAACTCCTCATGGCCAATGTATCGGAAAAAGACGTGCTTATCGGAATATCGGTGAGCGGAACGGCCTATTATGTTCAGTCGGCATTGGCATTTGGTAAAACCATAGGCGCTAAGACCATCATGATTCAGGAACATGAGGTGCATCAACTTCCATTTTGTGATCATGTGCTACCTTTAAACTCAGGATCTGAGTTGATTGCAGGAAGTACGAGGATGAAAGCAGGGACAGCTTCCAAAAAACTGATCAATTTTCTTTCTACCACTATAATGATAAAACTTGGAAAAGTGCACGGCACTTATATGACAGAACTGGAATGCCTCAACAAAAAATTGGTAAAACGCGCAACCGGAATCTTAACCTCTCTCTACGGTTTAGATGAGACTGAAGCCACTACCCTACTAGAAAATAATGACCTTCAATTGAATAAAGCCATTAAGACCATAAAAGAAAAGAAGTAGAAAGGCACTATGCAGTAGGTGAGATGTAAAGGTTTATGCGATATAAGTTCCATGGCCTTTTTGGGATAGTGTCCTTTTTGGTGGGCCTTTTATAAAAAAATAACCCGAGCAAACGCTCCGGTTATTTCCAACATTAAATAAACCCCATTCGAATTACCCTCTTATTCATTTCCTTCATTTTGCAGGATGGGCCGTCTTTCCTGCTCCTTGGTATTTGATAAAACATAACTGAGCTTATTCCATACCGTATCAATCTTTATAGAAACTTGTTCGCAGCAAATTGGCCACTAAGGCGCCTTGAACCTGAAATGTGCAACGGTAAATCTCTTACCAATCCTATTGCAACATCCAGGTCGAGTGCTGGAACCTCATTCTTTGTTTTTGTAAGGATGCGTAATCAACTTTAAAATCTCAAAAGTCTCCTCGTATCGAGGCATCCTGCCATCGTTCCAATATTCCTGATCTTTGAGGGAATAAAACCATAATGGACGAACAAAGTCTTTGGTCCACTCTTCGGTCTCGGAAACCATTTCTTCCAAAAGCTCTGGATACTTTCCGCTCAAATCTTTCTTTTCCCCAACATCCTCTTTGAGGTTAAACAACTGCCATGGTTCATTGCCCATACGGGTAATTTTCCAATCACCCTTTCTTCCTCCCACATCGGAATAACCTTCGCGATAACGCAGGGAAAAGATCATTTCACCTTCATAAGGGGCTGTACCGGCCAACACATGCCCCATAATATCCTTACCGTCCAATTTCTTATCAGTAGGAATAGTGGTTTTTGCCAATTCCACAAAGGTGGGATAAAGGTCCAAGGCTGAAACCGGAAAATCAAAGCGTTGATTACCGGACATTTTTCTTGGCCAATGAATGAACATAGGGGTCCTATATCCGCCTTCCCACGTATCTCCCTTCTTTCCTTTGAGCGGGTAATTATTAGCTCCATGATCCGTATTGCCCCCATTGTCACTCAAAAACACAATCAAGGTATTTTCATATTGATCGGTTTCCTTCAATGTTTTTACAATCTGTCCTACACCACGGTCAACAGCATACACCATGGCCGCATAAGTGCGCCGATCCTTATCCTTGATATGCTTAAACCTTTTAAGGTCTTCTTCCTTAGCTTGGAGAGGTACGTGAGGTGCGTTATAGGAAAGGTAAATAAAAAAGGGCTTTTTCTTTTCATTGGCCATTCTGATATCACGAATTGCCTCCCTGGAAAAAGCATCCGTTAAGTACGCTGTTTCTTTAACGTTTTTTCCATTATGTTCCAAAGGCTGGATATAATCTCGGATCTGCTTATTCCCCGCATTGAGTTGTTCCTGATAAGTTTTTTGATACTTCTCTGGGAAATACTCGTGTCCTCCCCCCAGAAAACCATAAAAATTATCGAAACCTCTTTTGTTGGGATGATACTTAGGTGCTGCCCCAAGGTGCCATTTACCAATAGCACTTGTGTAGTAACCGGCCTCCTGCATTATCTTGGAGATAAAGGTTTCCTGTACGGGTACTCCCATATTATGCTTGTCCTCCTTACTGCTGTTCTGATAAAGGTTATATGCCGTCCCCGTAAAATGTGGATACCTACCGGTCAAGATTGCTGACCGACTGGGACCACAAAATGGGTGGGCCACATAAGCCGAGGTAAAAACAGTTCCTGCATGTGCCAACCTATCCAATTCAGGTGTACGCATGTCTTTCCCGGCATTGAAGCCTACATCTGCATATCCCAAATCATCACATAATATCACCAAAATATTCGGCCTGTCATCCTGGGCTTTGCATAAACTACTGTGGAAGAATACGCTTGCACATAATAACCAGATTACTCTATTCAATAAATTTTTCATATCCTGTCATTTTATAATCATTAGCATTCTTGATTACCTCAACCTACCTTGTGACTTCAGCAAGGTTGCCCTGCCATCCTTTATTAAATTGCACTAAAAGATTTTCTACAATTTCTGGGTGGTCCTTTGCAATATTTACAGTCTCAGAGGAATCCTTGTGGTGATCGTACAATTCAAAGAAGATGGGGGTTGCCTTAGGATCCGTATAATCTTTCCAAACGACAAACCTGTATTGGTCGGTTCTCATAGCATATCCCATCAGGTGGTTTTCGAACAATTCCCTATTCCATTGATCCCCCTGTTGGGCTTTGATATTTTCTTCCACCTCTTCTATCAAAGGTCCAAAGGAAGTCTCTCGCATCCCTTTTGACAAGGGATTCGCCGCCCATTCACGTAAAGCCGGGTTCGGAAATTGACTAAAAACTGCCTTTTTCCACTCTCTACCGGGATCAGAAAGCAAGGGGGCAAAACTTTGTCCTTCAAGATGTGTTGGCAAAGAAACACCCGCTAGGTCACATAAGGTTGGATACATGTCCACCAGCTCCACCAAAGCATCGGTTCTCTGTCCTCGGGTGGAGGAAGGCATTTGTGGTGTCGAAACAATCAAAGGTACGCGTGTTGCAATCTCATAGTTGGTAGCCTTTCCCCAAATGCCCATATCCCCCAAATGCCAGCCATGATCGCTCCAAAGTATAATAATCGTATTTTCACGAACCCCGGCCTCGTCCAATGCATTCAGCATGCGTCCAATTTGTGCATCTACATAACTTACACAGGCCAGATAAGCGCGTTTCAGATCCAAGGCCTGCTGGTTGTCTATGGGACCATATTTGGGAACATCGGCCCTGGCACGTAGCTCAAAGGAAGCGTGCAATCCCATGGCTGCTCCGTTTTGAGGAGCTTCTTTGTGTTCTGCCAATTTTATCTTTTCTTCATCGTACAAATCCCAGTATTTTTTTGGAGCTACCCAGTCTAGATGTGGTTTTTTCATACCCAGTCCCAAAAAAAAGGGCTTGTCCGGATTGTTTTGCAGCATATCATTCATGGTGGCTATGGCCAAATCGGTATTATAACCATCTTCATAGGTGTTATCCGGGAAGTCCGCAAACTCATACGCAGGACCTTGCCCCAAGCCATTTCTTAAGGCATTCTTCCCATATTTTGCTACCATGGCCTCTTTGTTTTCTTCTTTGATGGCCTGATTTTCGGTTAACTTATAGCCAAATTTCACTTTGGAATCATTTCCCTCTACTGCTTCTCTGCTCCAAGAGAGTTTACCATCACCGAATTCCTTGTTATGGTATATTTTTCCTGTGTACACCGTTTCATAGCCATTTTCATATAAATGTTGGGGCAGGGTAACTATATCAGGGTTAAGATCACGGAAATAAGTGAAGTTTTCGATCACTTTTATCGTTTCCGGGCGGGCGCCTGTCATTACACTGGCCCGTGATGGACTACATATGGCTTCTTGACAATAGGCATTATTGAACATTAGTCCATCTGCCGCCAATGCATCTATGTGAGGAGTAATCGCAATATCCGAACCGTAGCACCCTAATTCCGGTCTCAGATCATCTATCGCGATGAATAGGATATTGGGTTTTGGTTTCTCTGTCTCCTTGCCTGCCTCTCTTGATTTGCAGCCTAAAGCAATAATTACTAGCAACAAGGTGTATATATTGATTCTCATTTTATTATGTTTCATAATGATGTGTTACTAGAATACAGGTGATAGCAGGTTATTTCCTCCGCTTCCCTGAATTTCCCATTGGACCAGACAAAACAGGGTACTGGAATCTTCTTTCAAGATTTATGGCAAGGATTTTCGTAAAACGCTCCCCTCACCACTTATATCCTCTGAAGTCCCCATGGCCAGTAGGGTATCCTATACAAATAGAATAAAAAAACGGCTCTGTCCATTCGCTGAATTTACCCTACAATGACAGTTTTTTATCCCTTATCAAATTATGGTGTTACTTAAAGGATTTCAGAATGATACCTTAATCCATATGAAGGCTCACTTGGAAATGTCCACTCTTTACACTTTTGTCGTTCATAGTGATCCGATACCCATAGCCTGGAATAGTAAATCCCCCTTCAATTGTCTGAGCCACCGGTCCCAAATTAGCCACTACCTCTGTACCACTGGAAAATCGGCTTCGCTGCACCTTGAAATCAGCACTTAGAAATTCGTGTTCCAGTATCTCTGCATAGAAGGTCTCTTGATGTACAGGGCTTACCAATTCCTTGGCCATTTGGATCATGGGCCTCATCCCTTCAAATTCATAAGGAGCAAAGAAGATGGTTATCCCCCTACCAAAAAGCATACTTCTCAAGGCCTTTATCCTAAAATCCCCGTTTATGGTCACCTCATTTTCGGGGTCTTGTATCTTTCCAAAGTTGGCAATGGCCTCGTGGTACACCAAATTGAACAAAGGGGCTGCGTGGGAAATAGCCGATAAGGGGCGGTCTTCCAAATAGGTCATGCCTTCAAACATATCAAAATAAGGAATCCACTGTTCCTGACCATGTTCGGTACCGTTAACTAGATTTAAACTATCAATATACTTTGCGAGCTCCAATCTTCCTTCCTTCCCATTTTCCCGATAAGCAGCAAAGGTTATATCTGTAATATCCGCTTCCAGCCCCAAATAGGATATTTCATTTTCGAGATTTTTTTGTGCTAGGGATTTTTGGAATTTAGGATCTACCCGTGCCCATCGGCTACCGGTATTCATTAGCTTTCCTTCTTCATCCCTCTGCATAAGATCTGTGGTAAAATCGGGGTCATTTTCCAACATGGGTGAATAGGCATGATAGGAAGAATAGAGGTATCCAAATGATTTGGCAAGGTCCACCGCGGCCTTTAACTTCGGGGGGCCCCCTAATTCCTCACTAATAGGGTAATTGTGCGGTACAAAATTGGAAAAGGTCCCCCAAGCATGTATAAAAGCCTTATCCACACCTAAATCATCGTGAATGGTTCCGATAATGTCTTTTAATTGATCAAAAGTAAAAGACATTCCAGGCATATTTACATAGTGGGGATAGCCTCCATAAATGCCAAAGTATATGGCGCCGGGCAATTTATCAACGTTAGGATTTCTTTCTAGCTTTTCCTTAAGTGACACAAAATACCCCTTTTTGATCGCTTCCTTTTTATAGGTTTTGGCCATGTCCACATAATTGCCGCCTGGAATAAAGTGATAGCTGATCGCCATTTTTCCTACATCCCTTTCAAATTTCCAGATAGGGTCTAAGAAAACAATGCGCTGATAGGGAGACATCTCCCCTTTAGGGTTAAATAAATACTGGCCATTATTATTGATGTTGTACTGCATATGGGGCCTGGAGCCTTCGGCCAAAATGCCCATCACTGCAGATTTTTCATTGTAAGTCCCCCACCAAGGCATGGTCAAGCCTGTACCATTGTTGAACAATTCCAAGGAACCTACAGATCTATTGTTATAGGTAGCGTCATCCCACATGCAAAAACGCCCACCATTCATAGGAAAAATATAAGAAGGACAGATAACTCCTTGTTTTTGGGGGATAACCGCAGCCCCCTTATCCTTGTCGGTCTTGAGGCTAAATTGTCGCGATGGATAGCGTAGATCCAGTAGCTTAAAGCTTCCTTGCTGGTGTTCGTTCACTTCTATATCAAGTTTGGAAGCATTACTGTCAAGCGATAATTGAGAACCAATGCTTACCCCTGTGGCCACTGATCCATCTCCCAGTACCGGATCCACAAACCTTATGGTCAACGTACTGGCATCCTTGGCTACCACTTCAATTGTTTTGCTTTTGGATAAATTTACCGTATGCTTTTTTCCCTTATTATCTTCCAAGGTGAGTAGGCCTGCTGCATTTTCCCAGGGATCGGACTCCCAAAGTTGTCCGGATTTTTTCTCCAGCACTGTGAAACAACCACTTTCACCATCGACAGCTACCTTGATCGCTTCGTTTTCCAAAACAGTCAGATTCTCTGGCCCTGAAGCCATGGTGCCATTACCGGCAAATAATGGAAAAATTACAAGCTGGAGGATTGCAATCAGCCCCCCTATGATAGTTGATTTCTTCATTTTAGGTTTATGTTTTATAGCAGAATGTACTAATACCCCAAGGTTTATCGTCTTGCCCCGGGAGTACTGGTCAAGTACCTTTTTTGCTGTATTTCTTATAACTAAGCATTTAGTATTTAACTTAACAAAACGGTACTTACAAAGAAAATTTAATGGCAGCCTAATCGGTAAGTGGATTTTACCCTGTACTTACAGTATTTTAACATGTATCCATAATGCTCAAGCGTGTCGGTAAAATGTCCACGTGTTGGGCAGATACATCAAAATAAAAGCCACCCAAATCATTTTGGATGGCTTTTTACTTTTACAACTAAGTTGTCATTACCTCTATTAGTGACGGGAAAATCACGATCGTAAGTTCAAAAGAATGATCAGTAACCCTCATTCTGAACCAAAGAAGGTGCCTTTTCTACTTCGGTATTTGGTAGTGGCAAATAATAAAAAGCACTTGACCATGGCCTTGTAGCCACCTTATATTCTTCGTGAACAAGGGATCCATTTGCTTTTTTGGTCCACTTTATCCCTTTAATGTCAAAACCTAAATGAGCTTCTTCCATCCAGCGTCTCTCATCATAGAAATTGTGACCTTCGAAGCATAATTCAATCCGTCTTTCTCTTTTTATAGCTTCCAATAGTTCCTCTCCACTTGCTGAAATTTCAGGCTGTAGTGCCCTTCTAGAAACCTTATTTACATATTCCCTAGCGGCATTCTCGTCACCCACATGATAGATTGCCTCTGCATAGTTAAGGTAAATTTCTGCCAATCGATATAAGATATAAGGTCTGCTAGATGAAATACCGCCTGATACCTCAACGGTTTCATCCTGAAACTTTCTAATATTATAGCCAGTTTTTGAGGAATGCAGCGTATTTCCTAAACCTTGAGGGGAGTCCAGTCCATGTGGATATGCACTCACATCTTCTGAGAGATAGTATTCTACTTCCCTACCCCTAAAAGATGCACCGTTGTAAAGGAGATTGGCATAATAGCGCATCTCTCGATTATCATTGGGATTTGCAGGATCATAGGTTCCGTTTTGAGTAGTACTACCATCAACCATATTAAATTGCAAGGCAAAATTATGTGTCGGTGAAGACAAGCCCCAGCCTCCATATCCGTTTGGAGATTGGGTTTGATCCCATAATGAGTTGGCATCCAAACCATACTCATAATATTCTGCCCCGTAAGGTCTTGCAAATAATATATCTTTATTTGGCGATAAAAATAAGTCTTGATAGGATTTGGCATCTGTAACGGGAAGCAGCTCACGAGCACCTACCATATCAATAATAGCTTTAGCCGCATTGGCAGCTTCCTGCCATTTGTTACTTTTTTCGTAAACATATAAAGGATTTGAAGTAACAGAAGGATCATGTTGCTTACTGGCAGCGTATAGCAAAGTACGTGATTTCACTGCCAAAGCAGCCATCTTGGTAGCTCTTCCAAATTCAGAATCAGGTCGAGTTTCAGGCAACACTTCTGCAACATCGTCCAACTCACGAACAATAAACTCTACACATTCCTGGTAAGTATTCCTTACAAGATTAAAATCGTCATTTAGCCCTAAAGCGCGCTCCATAATAGGAACCCCACCATAATTTTTGATAAGCTTGGCATATAAATTGGCCCTGAGAAAACGCATCTCAGCTTTTAGTTCACCTACTTTATCAGGATCTTTGCCCATCGCTTCACTGTCATCGATCTTGTCCAAAAACTCATTGGCCAAACGTACATAATCCCAATAGTTGTTCCATTTTTCCCTGAACACACCAACATTACTGGAAGTCCATCCTCCTCTAACCCGATAAACGTCCAAATCGTTAAAATTAAACTTTGCCTCGAAAGAGGCTCCTTCAATATTAAACCTTCTGGACCACCACTGAAATCTATTCAGAGACCAACTATCGGTACTATTATAAACCGTAAATACCAATTTTTCTACTTGTGATGGATCGCTATATATTAGATCCTCCGCAAAGGCATCCTTGGCCACTGTATCCAGCACGTCTTCACAACTGGTTGCGAAAATCAGTGTAAAAACAACTAATATATTTCCTATAGTTTTCATTTTTTTACATTTTAATTTTTAACCATCAAGGGACTTACTTCTTCATAATTTATGCTACCTCTTAGAAGGTAAAATTGAAACCTAATGAGTAAGTCCTAAGTGTAGGATAAGTGGCCAGACGGAAATCATTATAATCCCCGATTTCTGGATCCAGCCCTAAATCATAGACTTCTGAAAACATCGTCAAAAGATTAAACCCTCTCGCATATACTTTCAAGTCACCAAATTTTATTTTATCCCTTCCGAAGGTGTAAGCCAATTGGACTTCTTTCAGACGGACAAAAGAGGCATCTCTGAGCCAGAAATCTGCTCCTTGAAAATTGTCGGGGGTATTTTGATTTCCACTATACGGATCTCCAGCAGCAAATGCCCTCGGGTACCTGGCACCTCTATTATCAGGCGTCCATCGATCATTGTACATAAACTCAGGTCTTGCTCCCTGCTGCTCAAAATAAACCAGCATTTTAGCCTGCGCTTGGCCTTGGAATAAGAAGTTAAAATCAAACCCCTTATATTTCACACCACCATATAAGCCAAATTGGGATTTAGGAATATTGGAAGAATAAGCACGTATTCTATCATTGGAATTGATTACTCCATTACCATCTGTATCTAGATAAATCGGTTCCCCTTCAACTGTGCCTGGCTTCTTCACCTCAGTAGAATTCACCTGTTCCTGATCCCTGAAGATACCTGCTGTAGGATACACGATATAAGAATCCATTGAATGGCCTTCCTGCTTTCTCCACTCAGGAACGTCAGCTGCCTCATCCATGTAGACAATCTCGTTATTCACATGGGTGTAGTTGGCACCAACATTGTATTCTACTTCGCCAACTTGATCATTCCATGAAAGTTCAAATTCCCATCCAAAATTATCCACCTTACCCAGGTTTTCCTGAGGAAGGGTCAAACCGGCTGCGTCAGGGATAGAAGCATTTCTTCTAATCAGGATATTATTCCTTTTCTGATAGAAGTAATTAACATCACCATACAACTTGTTGTTCAAGGTCAAAAAGTTAATTCCTATGTTTTTAATATCGGCCACTTCCCAAGTAATGTCGGGGTTAGGAACGTTGGCTGGGGTGTAACCATTCTGTCTGACTCCAGGAGTACCAAAAATATAATAATTTGGCTGTGGAGCATCCGCATTCCCCCCGTAATTATACCTTGTAAGGTACTGAAAAGGTGGGATCCGGTCATTTCCCATTTTTGCCCATGAAGCTCTTAGTTTAAGGGCGTTGACCCATTTAGACACGCCTTGCATAAATTCCTCGTTACTCAGCGACCACGATGCGGCTATACCTGGGAAAGTACCGTATTGATTTCCCTTTCCAAAATTACTGGACCCATCCCTTCGCAGGGTAAAATCGATAAAGTATTTCTTGCTGTAATCATAGGACAAAGAACCAAAATAATTAAGTCTGCCCCACTCAGAAGCTGTGCCGTATGACTGCTGCCCTTCATCACTTCCGGCAAACAAATAGGGGTGATCATCCGTAGGAAAATCTCTCCGCTGTGCCCAGAACTGTTCTTCATCAGAACTAAATTTTTCCATCCCCACAAATCCCCGAAACGTATGATCTCCAAAAGTTCTGTCATAATTGATGGTGGAGTTCAGCATTACTTCATTAAATTTCCAAAAGCCCTCCCGCAATATTCTCTTATTACCTCTTTGGGAATAGCCTTGTGAAGGTACGTATTCCTCAGTACCTTCCTGATAGGTATAAACAGTCCAAGGTGTGTACCAGGATTTCTGATTGTTACTCATTTTCCTTACTCCCATAAATCCCTTGATGCTCAAGCCTTCAGTTAAATCATCCAACCTCCAGTCGAAAGAAAATTTGCCCCTCAGGTTATTATCAAAAGTATTGTCAAAACCTGACGCATTGCTTGACATGATATAAGGGTTAGAACCATTTTCTCCTCCCCAAGCCACAAGACCATTGGGATAAACACCTAACTCAGTGGGTAAGTTTGCGTAGATATGTTTGAAAATATATCCCTCATCCACACCGGGTCTGTGCCGCTCCCCGAAACGACCGTTCAGGTCCACACCCAGCGTAAAGTTTTCATGGAGCTTGATGTCAACATTTGCCCTAACTTGATATTGATTAAATTTCAAGTCCCCAGACGCATACATTCCTTTCTGATCAAGATAGTCACCACTTACAAAATAATTCACCTTTTCTGATCCTCCCGAAACCGTTAGAGATGACCTAAACTCAGGAGAATAATTAGCAAAGGTAAGGTCTGCCCAGTCGGTATTGGGGAAGTTAAATGGATCTGCACCTGACCTGTATTGTGCTATTTCATCCTGGGTGAAAGGTTGAGGGGTTCCATTTCTATCAGCTATTTCATTTTGATAATCAGCATACTGTGCTGAACTCATCAACTTCGGCATAACTGAAAAATTGGAAAGGTTGTAGTAAGAGGTCAAACTTATTTTTGGCTCTCCTTTGGCTCCTCTTTTGGTGGTGATTAGAATCACTCCGTTGGCCGCCCTGGATCCATAAATCGCAGCTGCCCCATCTTTCAATACCGTCATGGATTCAATATCCTGAGGTGACAAATGAGAAAAGGAAGCCGCTACAATACCATCGATCAAAATCAGTGGAGAGTTATTGTTTAAGGTGGATTTACCTCTGATTAACAATTCATTATTTCCTGTTTCTCCTGGATATCCCCCTCTGTCCACTACGATCAAACCAGGAACACGGCCTGCCAAGGATTTCTCCAGATCCCTGTTGATGGTTTGTTCAATAACCTTGGAATCAACTGTACTCACTGATCCTGTCACTTCCCCTTTCTTTCTTGTGGTATATCCCAATACTACCACCTCTCCCAGTGAGGTGATGTCTTGGGATAGCGTAACGTCAATGACAGACTGAGTACCAACAGTGATTTCCTGTGAGGTATAGCCCACATAAGAAAAAACCAATATGTCCTCAGGTTGCGCATTAATGCTATAGGTACCATCCAGATCCGTAATTGCTCCTGTACTCGTTCCTTTTACAAGTATACTTACCCCAGGGAGTTCCTCCCCTTCAGCTGAATTTACTTTACCTTTAATGGTAGTTTGCGACCAGCCAATGCACACGACAAATAACATTAGGGCCGTTGTCAACAGGTATTTTGGTACATCCTTTCTTGACAAAAAAGGATGCTTGACATTGTTAATATTTTTCATAACCGTTTTTTATTAAACATGAAATTCTCTTTATTCTAATGGTAAAAGACAGCTGCACCTCTCATTCCGCCTTCATTGCCTACTTTGAGTAACTCCTTTGTTTGCACCTGGTAATTCTTTGATTTCCATCAGTGAATAATCTTAGGAGTAATTAAGCATGACTTTCTTTCCCAAAACCAATTTGGATTAATGGCTTTTAACCAATAAATCTTTTTCTAATTGATGGTGCTGTAAAGCCTCCCGGTGATTGGAACGGGCCTGTTCCTATGAACAAATTGAAGGATTTTGAAGGTATTGGTGCACTGGCTGTACCTTGGATTACTATTTTGTCAGAGTTTATTTTTTATCATAATCGGTTTTTTTGGGTTAATTACACTATTAATCTTTTTGTACCAACGGCCGTTTTCGGTACTTTTTTTCTTTTGAAAGAAACTTCGAGGTTTGGGCAAAGTCTTTTCCATTCATTCTACCTTAAATCAATACCCTGTACTGTGCTTTTTCCTGAAAGATTCTTACTGTTTGTATACTATAAATTACCGACTTTTTGGAGTGGAACTATTCACATTATTTACCCTTGAATTCCAATATTTTACCCCTTTTTATAAAAAACACATATTTTAAAAAACATAGAGAAACACCTTTAAAAACCCCTTTAAATAATTGATAAACAACACATAACCATTAAAACATCAACCAATGTAAAGGAATTACATGGGGTTAAAATCCTGACAACATGATTCTTTTTTAGGCTTAATTCAATAGCCTACAAGTTTGTGCTGTCTGCTTATCATCCAATCCAAAACTCCCCTTGCATGAAAATCCCAGGCCGGAAGCGCCAGGTTTAGTTGCTATCTGACCTAACATATCAAGTGGCCATTGTGCCTGTCGAAGTGAGCCTTTCAAGGAGAGTTTCTTCTGGATAGCTCGTCCTGTTTATTCAGTTAACAAGTGGCCTTATCCCAAAAGAGCGGGCAACTGTCTTAACAGTTAAACCCGCTCTAGCAAATGTTGTGAAACAAGGGTTCTCACAAGTTTACTACCTCAGTATAAGGTAAGCTTAACGCTACTTCCAAACTACAGGTAAGAATACGCTCATTTCTGCATTGCCCCTATTGCTCCAAGCATAATAGGGAACAAATTGGGTGGAATGGGTTTGCCACTCAGGCTTGGCCACTTTTCTGTACATCCCTTCACCTTTGTTTTCTTTCCTGATCAGCACTTCACCCTGGATGACGGATAATCCACCCAAAAAATCCGGACGATATTCTGTTTTCAATAAGGATGGATCTCCATTTACATATACATCCAGAATATTGGTTCCTTTAGGCAAATCTGGAGATTCAGCGCAGTAAACCACCGGACCACGTTTGATGGCCACTTGATTTCTGGTTTCTTCTATCCTAGGATGACCTTCTACAAAAGTGACCTCCATAGGCATATCCATGGTGATCACGTCCCCTGATTTCCATTTCCGTTCGATTTTGGAAAAAGTTCCAGGAACCGCAGTGATGGATTGGTCCCCGTTGATGGTAATAGAGCTTCCTTCAGCCCAAGAGGGTACCCTTAGAATTAACTCAAATGGCTCTTCTTTGCACTCTTCTATGGTAATTTTCACAGCTCCGTCCCAAGGATAATCCGTCTCCTGCTTCAATCGGATTTTGGAGCCGTCCAATAAAGTGGTCTCTAACCTGTTTCCTCCATATAAATTGACAGAAATACCATTACTGGATTTGCTGTAAGCCCATCCTGCAGACTGTGCGATGGTCCTCACCAAATTTGGTGGACAACAAAAGCATTCCAGATAAGGCTGTCGTTCTGGGAACTCCGTGTTCATTTTTTCATAATCCAGCGCACCTTCGATTTTTCGCAGTGGGTTGGAATAATAATAATGGGTACCGTCCATGCTGATTCCTGAAAGGGCACTGTTATGAAGGACCAATTCCATCACATCAGCATATTTGGATTCCCCTTTAACACCCAGCATGCGGTGATTAAACATGGAGTTACAGATATTCGCACAGGTTTCATTATAGGCGGTCAGGTTGGGCATCATGTATTGATCGATAAAGCCCTCCTCAATTTTATCCCTACGGGTCGATGCGCCATAGTGCGTTTGCCCCACGGCTCCTGTCACATACATCTTCCGGTTTACCACGTCGTCCCAAAGTCGGTCAAGGGCATCCACCAAGGCTTGTTCACCTGTTTCAGCATAAACATCCGCAGCACCGGCATAATAATACAAAGCAAGCACTGCATGGCCCACCGCTTCTGTTTCTTCACGCAAAGGCACCCTTTCCTGAACCATATCTCCTATAGGATAGCCTTTGGTGGTAGGATCATCCACTACCTTCGACTTACCGCGCATATTGATAAAGGTCTCTGCCAATTCCAGGTATCTCTTATCCTGGGTGGTACGGTACAGCTCCACCAGACCCATAATCTGGGTCTGATTGAATCCAAAACGCTTGAGACTATCCGGTTGCGGATGAAATAGCTCATACAGGTAATCAGCATGTTTGATGGCAATGTTCAGAAAATTGGTCTTACCCGTTACACGGTGGTGGATACAGGCACTAGTGAGCAAATGTCCACTGTTATATAATTCGTGGTACTTTCTATTGGAAAAAGGATCTATATCTTCCCGGATAATCGCAGGAGTGGACAAATAGCCATCCTCCTGTTGTGCTTTCCCTATGACCTCAATGATTTCATCCAGTTCTTCAATGATTTTTTTATCCTTATTTACCCCATAGATATACATGGAGGCTTCCATCCATTTGTAAAAATCACCGTCGTGCCACCAAAAACCTTTATGTTCTCCTTCCTTTAGACCTGCAGCAATTTTGAAATTATTATAACCATGTCCAATATCCCCTTTCAGAAGGGTTCCCATATGAGGAACCATGACTTCTTCGGCCAGCTTGAACTTGTCCGCCCAAAAACCTTCCGTCCATTGGCAATCTCCAATATCAATACTTTTCAGCCTTACATGGGGGCTGTTGACATTATTGATAATACCACGGCCTTTGGCCATGCTCATTTGGTGCACTTCATGCTGGTCCTTAGCGGAACTAACTTTTCCTTGTGAATAAACATAGCTCATAGATAAGACGCTACAGGCTAGAATTAATATCTTTTTCATTGGTTTAATCTTTTTTTCAAAGTAGGCTTGCTCAGTTCTCTGTTGCCATTATGGTATCAAAGCATTCTAGTGAACAACAAATCCACTTTTGATGGTGAGTTAATTGGGTTGTTACTTTTTGCGTTTATATCATTTACATTCATACAAAAAAAGCACATGTCCAAGGATTCTTATTTATGGATTTTACCTTGAACAAGCATTATTTTACCCTAAGTTTTGTAATAATAAGTCGATAAAGGTTAACTACATACTATTAAGAATAATCCCGTGTCATTTTTATAAGATGGCCTATTACCTGATTTACTCCATCTTAAATGTCTCATAAAAATGGGGCATTTCCATTTTTCACCACTCTTCACCGGTCTTTTCCTCATGAAACCATAGGGGCTGAACATGGCTCCAGCTCCAAAGGCATCAAATATTCCCAAACCACCTCAGATCCCTGGGCCTTCTGTTCGTCATATTTGTTGAGGTATTCCTCAGGAAAATACCTATGGCCGCCTCCAAGGAAACCATAAAAATCATCAAAGCCCCGCTGATTAGGGTGATAAGCTGGCGCAGCACCCAAATGCCATTTTCCTACCAGTCCGGTATAATATCCCGATTTTTGAAGCACTATGCTAATGAAGGTTTCTGATAAAGGCAACCCCTTGCCAATGGTTTCACTGTTTCGGGGCAAATTAAATTGTACGCCATATTCATGGGGATACCTGCCAGTTAAAAAACCGGCTCTGCTGGGGCCACAAAAGGGATGAACCACATAGCCCGAGCTGAGCACAGATCCATTTTGAGCCAGTTGGTCCAAGGCTGGTGTAGGAATGTCCTTTGCTCCATTAAAGCCAACATCCGAATAGCCAAGGTCATCACATAGGATGACCAGTATATTGGGCCGATCATTTTGGGAATAGACAGGGCAGGACACTAAAAGCAGAGCGCCTATCACTATTTTGGAAATAAGAGTAGATTTCATCTATGAATTTATTTTAGGTAGTAATTGACAATTCATTCTTTAACCCCTGATGCCAAGTCTAGCTTTTCGGGTTTAAATAATATTGAGACTGCAACAACTATTGGCTGTTCATCATCTTCCAGAAAATGCATTATGGAGATGTTCCTAAAACCGCTCGAAATTCAACTGACCGGGAAATGGCCCTGCATGATCGTAAAAGTGAACTAACTGAAAAACAGCAGGGACATATTAGTTATAGTTACCCTTTGATCAAGCAATTTTATCTCAAAGTCGATTGGCTGCCCCCTTTCTCGGTGTACTGCATTAAATCCATCACAGTGGCAATTGCGCAACGCTGATTAACCATATTCGCCTTGGGATAGGCATTTACTATCCTTACAAACTCATAAGTCATAGCTGCGCAAATTATGCGTATTAGCCAAAAACCTTCCGGTTCTTGATAAAAGGCTGTTGGAGCAGGCGTACACCTGTGGCTGAATAGATAGCATTGGCCAAGGCGGGGCCAGCAGGTGGCAGAGAGGGTTCACCCAAGCCCGTAGGAGCCAGATCGCTTTCCACAAAATGAACCGCTACGATGGGAGTTTCTTTCATTCTTATTAAGCGGTATTTGTCAAAGTTTTTAGCGGTAGGCCGCCCGTCCTCAATAGTAAAATCTCCATACATGGCATGACCTATTCCATCAATTATCCCCCCGGCTATTTGGTTTTGGGCTCCCAGTGGATTTACCACTATCCCACAGTCCACCACACAGACCACACGCTTGATTTCTGGGATTTCTTGATTTAAAACCACTTCCACTATTTCAGCCACGTAGGTATCATGACTGAAATAGGCCGCAAACCCTTGGAAAACCCCTTTCGGTGCATTCCCCCAATGGGCCTTTATTGCCACTTCGCGGATCACGGTAGCCAGTCTTTCAGGTGAATACTCCAATTGCCCATTACCGGTGGATTGCGCTTTTTGAAGCAATGACAATTGAAAATCAATCGGATCCATATTTAGATCAGCTGCCAATGTATCAAAGAAGCACTGCTCCGCAAAAGCTATGGAATTGCCTTGAGGTGACCTCCAGGCCCCGGTAGGAATTTCAGTTTCGGTCTTGACACTTTCAATTCTTATATTCTCTATGGCTCCCGTTGGGAAATGAGTGGCAAATCCTTTGTTAAAGCTCAAATTCCCTACTTGCCTAAGCTTATACCCTATTACCTTATTGTCCTTTATCGCGGCTCTCGCTTGGTAATTCAGCGCTGGCCGATAAATTCCTCCACACATATCGTCTTCTCGAGAGTACACTAATTTTATGGGATTTTGGGCGATTTCGGATATGGCCGCAGCTTCCACAGCGTAATTTCCAAACAGCCTCCTTCCAAAACCACCGCCAATTCTGGTCATCTCCAAACTGATCTCATTGACATCCCTTTTTAAATATTTTGCTACCCGGTTGACCGCATTTTGTGGGGTCTGAATAGAACCTGCCAGTTTTACAACATCGGCTCTCACATCGGCAAAAAAATTCATGGGCTCCATACAGCTGTGGGGTAGATAGGGTGTTTCATAAGTCTGCACCACTACCTTGTCTGCCATTTCAAAAGCCCTGTCAACATCACCTGTGGCGTGGACCGAGGTATATTCACCTTCCCGTAATAAGCGGAGAAACGTCTTGTTCTCTTCCTTAGAAAAAGGTATTTGTCCGGTTGGTTCCCACTTACACAGAACTTGTTTGGCGGCTTTCATTGCAGTAAAAGTATCCTCGGCTGTGATGGCCACGTTATTTTCCTTAAATGCAAAGACATCCACCACTCCGGGGATTTCCTTTGCCGAAGAAGCATCAAAAGAAGCCAAGGTATATCCGAAAGGGGCTCGTATCATGCAGGCGTAGAGCATTCCTTCTTGTTTGTAATCTATGCCAAACAAAGGTTTTCCAAGCGCTATTTTTTTACTGTCAACATTATAAATGGCCTTACCGATAATCTTAAAATCTTTGGGGTTCTTTAAGGAAACGTCTGATGGGACTTCCATCACCGCAGCCTCATTGACCACTTCTCCTATTCCCAGTTTATCCCCCTTATGATTACTGATGATTCCCTCCTCTATGGTACAAGTTTCCGGAGGTACACCCATACGGGCGGCGGCGGCATTGATCAACATTTGCCTTGCCGTCGCCCCCACTTGACGCAAGGGTATCCAGGACATTTTTACGGATGTACTACCAGCTGCTATTTGCCGCTCATAAGCGGAAGGATCCAAATGGGCCTGCTCTACCCTTACCTTGTCCCAAGACACGCACAGTTCCTCAGCGATCAGCATCGGCAAGGTGGTCTTCACCCCTTGACCGATCTCGGGATTCGGAGAAAATAGTGTAACCACCCCATTATCAGCAATTTTTATAAAAGCATTGAAATCCCTGTAATCCATAAGCGCCAAATCCTCGGGCATAGTAACAGACTGCTTGCAACTTGTAAAAAAGTTAAAACCAATAAGCATTCCCCCAGCACTTAGGCCTGACACCTTAAGAAAACTTCTTCTGTCTATCTTCTCTTTCATCAGTGGTCGTTATTTAACGTAATTTTTTGGCTGCTTTGGCCACTGCTTTTTCTATCCGGTTATAGGAAGCGCAACGACAGATATTTCCATGCATCGCATTTCTAATTTCCTCAGATGTTGGGGAAGGATTGTTATTTAAAAAAGCTGAGGCAGTCATTATTTGCCCTGCCTGACAATATCCACACTGGGCCACGTCTTCCTCTATCCAGGCTTCCTGCACTGGGTGCAGCCCTGATCCGCCAAGGCCTTCAATAGTGGTAATCTTCTGATCACCAATTTGAGATACCGGATACACACAACTACGTATCGCTCTACCCTCAATATGGACAGTACAGGCACCGCACATGGCCATGCCACAGCCAAATTTGGTACCAAGAAGGTTCAAATGATCACGAAGCACCCACAGCAAAGGTGTATCTGGACTAACATTAAGGTGATAGGGCTTTTTATTAACAGTAAGGGTAAACTTTGCCATAATTGCCTGTTGTATTTTAAACATTGATAAGGCTATTTTCTAAAAACAACCTTTTCTAATCAAACTAGTAATCAGCTATTTAACATCTAGTAGTTAAGAAACGAACTAGTTTGACTGAATCCGGATTTTGCCCTGTCGGCCACCAGGTTTTAGCTGTAATCTTCCAAATATCCTGTCTATTGCACCAATTCAGGAATTTCACTTTTTATCGCCATGAAGTGCCCCTTTAAGCTTTCTAAATCACCTGATTCAATCAAGTGCTTCACAAACAAGGAACTTCCCATCCCCACACCTGTGGCTCCTGCCTCGAAAAAAGACCGGATATTGTCCAAGCTCACCCCTCCGGTAGGTAATAGTTTGATGTTGTCCAGCGGGGCAGAGACGTCCTTGATAAACTGGACCCCTAATTGGGTAGCTGGAAATAATTTAACGGCGGATGCTCCCAAATGCCAGGCACGATAGATTTCAGTAGGAGTATAAGCACCTGGGAAAATCGGAATTTGCTGTTGAACGGATAGTTTGATCACCTCCTCATCCATAATGGGGGTTACGATAAATTGAGCACCTGCAATAAGTGCCCTTTGCAAATCATCCAAATTACAAACTGTACCTGCCCCAACATTCAATTCCGGGAACTCTTCCCTTAAATCTGCAATGATCTTTTCAGCTCCAGAGGTGTTCATCGTGACCTCTAGGGTATAAAGTCCTGCCTCCATGTACACTCGGGCTATCTGCCTTATGGTGTCATGGTCCATTCCTCGAATAATACCTACAATAGGAGTCAAATGGTACCTATCCCAAGAAAATGATGTTTTACTTCCCATGAATTTTTAAAATTTTACGTTGACCTTTCAACAAAGCCCCCTCCAGCATAGCACCGTTAAACAGGGACAGCTGCTGGGAGGAAAGCCAGGTTTCAAGCCCCATTTGATAAAGACTGAACAAGGGAGCAGGTGCTGCCAGGAAAACCTTCCCCTTATAATTTTTTAAATAGGAAATTTCATCACCTATCAGCATACCACTCAAATAAAAATAATTGTCTTCCTTTTTGTATTTGCCAATGATATCCCTGGCCCTCACGGAGAATAAATTGGCCATAAGCCGGCCTTTTAGCCCCACCTGAAGTCCTTCATGAAAAGCAGCCTCGCTTTCTTTGCTCCACTCACCAGGAATAACAGAACTGCTCAGAATGCTTCTTTTGATCAAAACTTCAAAAAGCTCTCCCGTCAAATAGGTGGTCAGATCCTGGAATATTCCCTGCTTGAAGGCTATATGCTTGCTATGCGTCCCGGGCAATAAAAGCACCCCTTCGGAATAGGCGCCTAAATTTTCCCCTAAACCGATAGCCTGCACTTCCTCACCCCGCATCATTCCCGAATTACCCTTCACTCCTGATATCAATAGCATATCCTGCTTCTCACGCAAAGGAATCCGCTTGCATAGGAGCTGCTCTCCACTACTATCAAAAGGAAAAATGCCATAAGCCAGCTCACAGAGTCCCATATTAGAGGAAGCCATTCCTGCTGCAACCACCGGGTGATGCTGGTGCTCTGTAGGGAGTTCTTTTATCTGCTCGATAAGATAGTGGCTGTAAAACTGACGCTGGTCCATGGCTTTTTGGGCCAGGAATTTTTCATAAACCGCTTTGACGCCTTGATCTGTTTTATATTCCTCAACCACTTTCAGGGAATCTGTTTCCACGAGTTTTAACCTGAAATTGGTCGTTCCCCAGTCACAGCTAATAAAATACTTGGGCAGACTCATAAGTGATTTAGCGCTTTGGTGACCCTCTTTTTGATCAAATAATCATCCAGCGCATAAGTAGAGCAATCCACACCAATACCGCTGTTCTTAATGCCTCCATGCGGGAGATAAATATCAAATTTCAAACCGTTGAGGTGTACTTCGCCAAATTCCAATTTCTCGGTAAAATAAGCCAGTTTATTCTCATCCTTGGAGTACACATAGGAAGCAAGTCCGGCTTCAGTATCATTGGCCATGTCAATCACCTCCTCCTTAGTGGAGAATGGAACAATAATGGCCACCGGACCAAATATTTCATGCTGTAAAATATTGGCCTTTTTATCGTCCAAACGAATGACAGTAGGCTGAAAGAAAAATCCTGAGCCATTAATGGGATTTCCCCCGTATGCCAATTTACCTCCCTGTTTGATGGCTTCCTGAACGATGCCTTGTACTTTTTCCACAGAACGTCGGTTGGTCAGCGGTCCCATATCCGGCTGGTTTTCCCGGCCAAAACCCACCTTGGTACTGGAAAACTTTTCCACCATGCCTTCGGTAAACTCCTCGATCACCGATTCATGGACAAAGAACCGGTTAGGCGCAACACAGATCTGGCCGGAATTGCCGACTTTCAATGCGGCCCCATGGCTGATGGCCAATTCAAGATCCGCATCATCAAATACGATGAACGGGGCATTGCCACCACATTCCATACTGTACCTTTTGATCGAAGTCTTGCTGCTTTGTCCAATAAGCTTTTGGGCAGTTTCCGTAGAGCCTATCATCGTGATCAGTTTAGGGATTTTGCTCTCGCAAAGGGGGATCCCTACATTCTCCAGATCTCCACAGATTACTGTAATGACACCCTTCGGAAAATTAATTTCTTCGCAGACTTCGGCGATGATATAGGCCGAAAGTGGTGAAAATTCCGATGGTTTTAAAATGATGCTGCAGCCGGCGGCCAAGGCAGGTCCCAGTTTGAAGCCTAGATTAAGCAAAGGGAAATTATAGGCCAAAAACGCCACAGCAACTCCCAAAGGTTGGGAAATGATACGGTGCTCATGGGTTCCCTCCCGGTCCGCCAAGGGAATATCTTCCCTCTTTTTGATCTCTTCGGAATAGTACTGCAGCGAATTGGTAATACTGGTCAAGTCCTCTTCGGTGCCCTCCCAGGTTTTGCCCATTTCATACATAATGCTCTCCCGAAGTAAATCACCCTTTTCGAGCAGCTTGTCCCTTAGCTTGGATATCCATTGTAACCTTTCTTCCAAACCAATTTTTGACCAATGTTCAAACCCCTTTTGTGCGGTCAGTAGTGCTCGTTCTGTATCTTCTTTACTGGCCCAAGCTATACTTGCAATGGCTTGTTCATCCGCAGGGCAGATCACTTCAAAGGAAGCCCCATCGGATGCCTCGGTCAACAGACCATCGATATATAATTTCTTATGGCCGAATTTCAATGCGTTCGTCATCACTTATTTGGTCTCTGTCAATGTATTTTTCTAAAGATGCTGCACACACTTCCACTCCCAATCCCGGGGATTGCGGAATATATAAAATGCCCTCTTTCAATTGAATTTTGTGTTGGGTAACCTCATCCCGTAAAGCATTTTCTGTCCTGTCAAGCTCCATTGTGGGTGGATCGTTGTACATTCTTCCAGGATTTTTGTCCAGGTTGCCGACAAAATGCACCGCCGCACTAATGGCAATCCAGGTACCCCAAGTATGTGGCACTACATCCTTATTATAGGCTTGTGCCAGCACGGCAATTCTTTTAGCCTCCGTTAGTCCCCCTGCGGCACAAATGTCCGGCTGTATAATGTCCACACACTCGTTTTCCAAAAGCCGTCTGAATCCATATTTGAGGTACTCACATTCCCCCCCCGCTATGGGGATAGTAGTTTTTTCCCTCAACCGACGATATCCAACATAGTCTTCTGGTGAAACGGGCTCTTCAAACCAGCCAATATTATATTTTTCCGCCTTTCGGGCCAACTCAATCGCTTCCCTGTAGCTGTAGGCATGGTTGGCATCGATCATCAGTTTCATATCCGGTCCGATGGCCTCGCGAATAGCAGCTATAAACTTGATATCTTCATCAATGCCCAAACCTACCTTCATTTTGGTGGCTTTGAATCCTTGGGATTTGTACAAGAGAGCTTCCTCTACCAATTGCTTTTCCAGATCATCCACTCGGGTAAAGTACAAGCCTGTGGCATAAGGCTCGATGATGGGGTTTTTTACCCCTCCGAGCAAAACAGAAACGGGCTGATCCAATAGCTTGCCCTTGATGTCCCAAAGTGCCACATCTATTGCACTGATGGCAGCCTGCAGGATACCGCTTCTAGCATAATCCATAGAGCGGCGGTACATCTCCTGCCAGAGGCTTTCATGCTCCAGCGCAACTTCTCCTATCAAAAACGGCTTAAAAAACTCAATACCAGCTTTGATCACATTGGCGGGGCCATACCCTTCCCCCCATCCATAGGTACCATCTTCCAGGGTAATTTTCACGATACAGATTTTCCGAGTATCATATTGCCACTGGGAAAAATAAAACGGAGTGTCCAATTGGTGATGGATCACATACGGTTCAATCTTTTCTATCCTTAAATTTCGCATAAATTCAATGTCTAAAATGATTAATAGTTGGCATAGCCTAGAATGCAGATGGCAGAAATCAGCACTACCAAGCCACCCAACAATACTTTAAAGGGTCTTGAAGCATTTTCCCACTCCCCTGCCCGGTAAGCCCATATATTACTGATAATCAGCGCTAATCCCAGCAAAATTGGCCATCCAATCACAGGCCCCAAATTTCCCATTAATGCCGCTCCCTGACCATACACGCCCAAGGCTGCAAACCAAAATATTCCGGCCAGGATGGCCCATTTGAATGCATTTCTGCTTTTGTCTACTTTAAATGAGTTCCATGAATTGTTCTTTATCAAAAGAAAAATAGCATAACCTCCATTCATGGCAAAGGCCCCTATTAAAACAACCACCCAGGAGGCCAAACTGGCGTTTTGGGCGCCCACACCATATTGGTCTACCGCCACTTGGGCAACGGGTGCCGCATTGGAAAAGCCCACATTTAGCAAGGAGGACAACATCCCGCAGGCCACTGCAATGGCCACCCCTACTTTGATGGATTTGTCCGAGGAGGAATCCCCAGCATGCAGTTTATCTCTTTTTACCCCAGCAATAGCGGTGACGGCTACGCCAACCAGCAGCAAACCAACACCCAAAAGGATGATAGGAAAAGAGGATTGGGATGTCGCCCCATCAATTTGAAACAAAGGAATAACGGAGCCCATGGAAGCCGCCAATCCCATCACTATCCCGTAGGTAATGGATATACCGGTATATTTCACACTGAAACCAAAAAGAATCCCCCCTACTCCCCATAAAAAACCATAAAGAATGGCTGCTGATAAGGTGCCGCTGTCCGTTTGGGAAATCACCCCGAATAGATCAGGTATCACCATTAATGCCCAAGAAACAGGCACCAAAACCATGGCAACGAAAGAGTGTATAAGCCACCAGGCTTCCCATTTTAATGGAGCGATATGCTTCATTCCCAAACCGAATGTTCCCTGAAAGAAACTGGCAAATAAAACAAGGGTAATTGCTAATAAATAGGTATTCATAGTAGAAATCTTAATTTTTATAACCTGCGCTGCCCGCTTACTGAGCGGGCATTTATTTGTTTCCGAACGCTTATTACAAAGAAACTTAAATATGTAATCAAGGTATTGTTGGATTTTATCCCTTGGTTACGCTATTTTACCCCTCTTTATTTTAGCTCTCTTTGCCCCTCGAATTTGCAAACAGTCTCTTTCATTCATCCTTATTATACACATCCAAGCGTGACTGAAAAAATTACGTGCACAATCAACCGTGGAATAATAAAGGGGCTTTAAGACTAAGAGTAGGTGATGTAGCTAAAAAATCAGTTATTGTTTAAGAGAAACTGATAAGATATCTGAACTAAAAAGCTTTGTACTTTATGTCCTTTTCAAAAAGTAAGTTTTTCTATAGGCAAAGGAAAAGCCTATTTGTGCTTAAAATCCCAACCAGTGTAAAATCAGGACCACAACGAGTCCTGTAAGGCCCATGGCCAAGGATTGCAGAGTGTACGTTTTATAAAGCACTTTTGGGGGAACTTCATGCAAACGGTTCAGCAACCAGAAGAAACTCGAATTGGCATGAAAAACACAAAAGGAACCAGCCCCTATCAAGGCTGCGGTGATTTCAGGAGAAATGGGCAGATGATCAACCATAGGTCCTAGCATAGAGGCACTACTCACTAAGGACACGGTGATAGAACCGGTGGAAATGGTCAACAAAGAAGCTACTATAAAAGGCAACAGAATCCCCAAAAAAGGAAAGTCAGCAAAAACCGTTACAATCTCCTGCTGAATACCTGTCTCCTTTATGACATGCCCCAAAGCGCCACCGGCCCCAGTAATCATTATTACCAATGCGGATTTGACAATAGCCTGTTCGACCAATTGGTTTAGTTTGCTCCTCCTACCTTTCCTTTTCAAGGTCAGGCCTGCTGAAAAAGCCCCGATAAGTACAGCAACCATGGGTACACTGACGAATTCGATTACCTGAGAAATTAGCCCATTTCCCTCCAAATAAACAAATGAACCTGTCCCTATCAAGAGAATTGGGAGCAGGATAGGAAAAATGTCTTTCCAAACTTGAGAGGATGATTTTGGGGTAGTTTCTACCAATCCATCATCAGCTTTCAAAGTGTTTTCCAGCTTTTTATCATAGTCAATCCATGCCTTTCTACAAAAGAACATAACCCAGAGTATTCCCCCAACCATGGCAAAAACAGCCACTATAAGATTGATCAGCAACATACTTCCTACACTGATGCCAAGAAGCGAGGCCACGGCCATAGGTCCGGGAGTGGGAGGAATTAAGGTATGCGAAACGGTCAACCCAGCAGTTAGGGAAAGCCCGATGTATAGCACTGGTTTTTTGCTTTTTACTGACAGGGATTCAATAACAGGTTGAAGAAGAATATAAGCCACGTCCACAAAAACAGGAATGGATACCAAATAACCCGTAAAGCCCATGGCCCATGGAAGTTTTTTCTTTCCCACTCGGTTTACCACTCCATCAGAAATCCGGAGGGCACCGCCCGTTTCCTGTAAGACCTCACCGATAAATGCTCCAAATATTACAACCAGGGCAATCCATTTCAGCGTATCACTGAACCCGACCATGAGGACTTTTGTCGTTTCTACCCCTCCCAAGCCCATGGTCATTCCTAAACCCATGGCAATAAGCACCAGTGCTATAAAAGGATGCAGCTTCCATTTTGAAATTGAAAAAATCAGCAGTATCAAAAAGCCTATCAAAATGGATAAATTCACTAGCATAACTACACTTGTTTTGGGAAAATTGCTTTGCGTTAAACTCCTTAATTATAGATTATATTTTATGTACAATGTGAGATCATTTTTCCTACGTATACCCCTCTTGTCCCAGTCCTGCTCTCAAAACTTCTTGTTGGATTTTCCTATCATTACAAAGAAACCTGTTGGCTTCAAGTTTTAGTGCTTGATAATTATCTTATCCTAATGGTATTTTATCCCATACCTGTAAATTTGAGCACATGCCGAATGCTGGTTTGGCTGGAGGGGTATTTAAACGGTGGTCAAAAATCAATACATAGCCCCTTGGAGAAGACCGATCGCTGAGTGATAAAATGTTAGCTAATTCCAACCTACTTTGTCTAATAGAGGGACTGTTTGTACAGTTTTGGAGTGCATCCCAAAATTTGTTTAAACTGTGTATTGAAATTAGTAACCGATCGGTACCCCACCAAATAACACACCTCTGAAATCATCAAATCCTCTTGGGCCAATAGCCTGGTGGCTTGTCTGATTCTTATTTCATTCAGAAACTGGGTGAAAGATTTATTGGTCATTTTTTTAAAAAAGCGACAAAATGAATTGGTCGTCATGCAGGCAATATCGGCCACGTCTTTGAGACTTATATAACTGGCGTAATTGTCTGAGATATATTTTAATACTGCATCCAAACGGTGGGAATGCTCCGTGGTATATTGCCGCATATCGGAGGAAGAGAGTACTTCCTGATCACTGGTAAGTGAAAGAAGCCGCAATAATTCCAATAGTTTAATCGACTGCTCGGCAGGGGTAAGATGAACGATATCTATCAGGTCTTCGTGGAGACTTTCACTTACCCGCTTACCAAAGCAAACCCCGAACTTGGCTTGATCAAGCATTTCATTAATGGCAGAAAATTCAGGATTTTCAAAGGTTCCTTCTCCTATAAAATTCTTTTTAAACTTAAGAACGATGGTTTTCACCGGGTTTCCCGTATCTCCGTCTTTATAGTAAGAAACATCATTTCTCCAAAGATGGGGTAAGTATGGTCCAACCAAAACAAGGTCACCTGGGGAAAACTGTGCAACGCTATCCCCCACAAACCTGATCCCATTACTTTGGGATATATAGATAAGTTCGTATTGCTCATGATAGTGCCAGGATGAATCAAGACAGGGTACTTCTTTTTTAGTGATACTTATCCTTTGATTGGAGAAATTATCCGTTTCTTTTAATACTAATTTCATACGGTTATTCAGGTTAATTCTGGGGAAACTTAGCAAAATGCTATGGGTTACTTGTGTGCCATTATTCGATGCCAGTTCATCAATCCCTTATCTAAATTAATAGAAATAGCATTAATGATCAATAATATTTATCTCTACACCTAAATCTTTCACAGAATTTAGCGCCTCTAATATGGAAAAACAATTTTAGTAAGTTTTGTAGTTCCCCCAAAAAAACACCCTATTTTCAATTCCGTAATAACTTAAACCGATTCATTCATTTTTTCCCCATATTTCCCCGGTGTCACCCCGTATTTTTCCTTAAAGATCTTGGCAAAATGAGTCCGGCTCTTAAAGCCGGTCAAGGTGTAGACTTCATTGACTGTAAACTGTCCCTGATAAAGCATCTGGGCAGCCTTTTTTAAACGGTAATTCTTCAAAAGTTCATAAGGGGTCTGCCCCGTCAAAGCCTTTACTTTTTGATAAAAATGTGTCCGGTTTAAGTACAATTCCTTGGAAAAGGAATCCAGGTCCAGCTCCTGATTGTCAAGATTAGCATCGATCAAAGAGTAGAGTTTATCCATAAATGCATGGTCGTTACTTTCCTCTTTGGTAATTGTAAGGGGCAAATCTATCTCAAAGCGCTTGCGGATCTGATCCCTTGAAAGGAGCAAAGCTTCAATACGGACCAGTAAGTGTTCTTTTTCAAAAGGTTTCTGGATATAAGCGTCTGCCCCTCCCGAATACCCTTTTAACTTGTCATTTTTAGTGCTGCTTGCTGTGAGTAAGACTACAGGTATATGGCTGGTTTTGATATTGGACTTGATGGAACGGGTAAGGTCAAATCCATTCATTTTGGGCATCATCACATCACTCAAAACCAGATCAGGCCACTCTTCCTCCAATGCCTCTTGACATTCGGCTCCATCATTGAAGACTTTTATACCAAAGAACTGCCCCAGCACTTCTTGTAAATAGTGCTGCATTTCGAGATTGTCCTCTACTACAAAAACTACAGCATCCGGAAATTCGGTGGAAAAGTCTGTTTCCTTATTGTCGAATGAAAGGCCAAGGCTGGTGTCAGCCACTTTGGTTTCCTCTATAAGTATTTCTTTTTCGGTGCTTATTATATCCCCCGGAGGAGCTTCTTTTACAATGGGTAAACTGATTTGAAAAGTAGTTCCTTCGTTTAATTCGCTTTCTACACGAATATAACCATAATGCATTTCCACCAGCCTTTTACAAAAAGCCAAGCCTATCCCTGAGCCTCCAATGGAATTGGATTTATTGTGGGCCGATTGATAAAACCGATCAAATATCCTGGACTGATCTTCCAAGGGAATGCCTGTTCCGGTGTCCTGCACAGATAAATTCAAGTCTTGTCCTTCTTTGGTGTACTTAACGGTTATTTTATCCCCTTTACTGGTGAATTTAATCGCATTATTTAACAGGTTGTTTAATACCTTCTCTAATTTATCTTGATCAGCATACACAAAAGTAGGAGAACTCGCAGTTTCAAATACAAGGCTTTTTTGACCCTGTTCCACAATAAAACTAAAATCCTGAATGATCCTTCTGATGAAATCATCTATATTAAAATGTTCCAAATGCATTTTTAAGGCATTGGCCTCTGCTTTTTGGAAATCATGCACCTGATCTACCAGAACAGCTATCTTTCCGGACTGGCGCTTTAGTAAATAAAGTTTATCCCTTACATCCACATCCTGCTTAAACCTGCTGCTCAAATAATCTAATGGTCCCTGTAACAGGGCCAATGGTGTCTTTATCTCATGGGAAATATTCGAAAAGAACTGAAGTTTGGCATTGTGTAACCTTTTTTCTGACTCCTTTTCAAGTCGATGGATTTCTACATTATGCCGTAGACGCTGAAATTTAAGCACGGTTTTGATAATCACGAATAATACTATTCCCAGTATCAAAAAATAAAAAGCATAGGCCAAGGGGGTCTTCCAAAAGGGAGGATTGATCGCTATTTTCAGTGTTTTTGGCTCTCCCCATTCACCCAGGGAATTACTTACCATAACCTGAAAAGTATATTTCCCGGGCTGAAGCCCACTATAATACAACGTATTGTGGTTTGAATTGATCTCTATCCACTGATTGTTTACCGGTTTTAGCTGATAGCGGATAAGGTAATTTTCAGGATTGCCAAAATGCAGAGAATTTACGTCAAAGGAAAATACATTTTCATCATGATAAAGTTCGATCTGTGAGGTTTGAGCGATGGACTTATCCATCAAAACTCGTCCATTCACAGTATCTCCGGATTGGACAGGTCTTCCAAACAACTGAAAATTGTCCAATTGTAAAGGAGGGACCTTTTCATCATCCCTTAAATCATCGGGATGAAAATAACAAATGCCGCTGACTCCTGAAAAGACCAAGCGTCCATCAGGCAGTTTACAAGAGGAATAACTGAAGTCTTCAAAGGGCAGTCCATCTTTTTGTTTAAAGATCCTGAAATTTTGTTTTTCTGTATTGAAACGGTTTAACCCTATATTAGTACTGATCCATAGGTTATTATCCTTGTCGTACAATATGCTTTTAACCACATTATTTGACAGGCCATTTTTTTCAGAATATTGAATGAATTGAGGATTATCCCCGTCATTATTCAACACTTTACAAATCCCTCCCCGTTCTGTGCCAAGGTAAAATTCCCCATTGGGAAGCCTCACTATGCTGCTCACAAAATTACTGGGCAAGGAATTTTGCTTTTGGGGTACATTCAAAAATTGGTCTATGGAAACATCCAAGGGAGCTATATTATCACCAAGTTTTAATCTGATCAGACCATCTGCATCGGTTCCTACCCATAAAAAATCATATACTTCATCATAATATATCGTTCTTAACCTATAAAGCGGGTTTTCTTTAAAAAAAGCATGTTGTTGTAAATCGTCTACTCCAACGATTTCCCTTTTTTCGTTCAGCCTTAACCTAAATAGCTCCTTCGTATTTCCCACCCAAAGGTTATCTTTTCCATCTTCACACATGGTACTCAACCTCAATCCTTCAGGTAGTCGGACTTGTGGTAAAACAGGATGAGGATCAAAGCTTCCGTTTGCCTTCAAACAAACCAGTCGGTCATTGCCTATTTTAAGCCAGGTGGCTCCTCTTTTATCGGTAAAAGCCCCTGTCACTTGCTCACTGAAAAAGTCCCTAGTCTCTACCGGTAATTTTTGAAATTTATTTTCAGAAAAATTATACAACACACTTCCTCCATAATTGGGAGTAATGAATAGAAAATGGTTGCTCAGAGGTGAAATACTGGACAACTCGTAATTCAGCAGACCTCCGTTTTTTTCCTGTTTCTTGTGGATCGAATAAAAGGGATTTGGGTACAAGTCAAACCTAAATACCCCATGGTTAAAAGTGGTAATCCAAATACCGTCCCTTTCCGAAACATATATTCCACTAGTCCTAATCCCTCCTTCTTTTTCTTCCACATTCCCAATTAAAGGAGTATTTCCTTTCACCACTGAAGAAAAATTATCTATCCTTTTGATTCCTCGATTGATGGTTCCTATCCATAATCTGCCCAGCTGGTCCAACGATGCACTATTTAGCTGCTCTCCTATCAAAATAGGAACAACTATAACCATTCCTTGAGAGTCCTCCTTAAGAACGAAACCTCCCTGGGTACTGGTGACCATCCATAAATCATTTGTTAGCTTTATGATCTTATTGCAGTTGCTTATGGTATTTTTTAACAACTGGGTAAACATCCTTTTATTTAAATCAAACTGATATAAGCCCTCTGACGTTGCTAGAAGGTATAATTTATCCCGTAGTTTCACCGAATTAAAAACAATAAAATCACTCTGATCCCTGATATTCACGGGTAAAAATTTCTCTAACAATTGATGCTCAAAATCAAACAGTAATAAGCCTTCCACCTCAGTGCTGACAAAGGCTAATTCTTCCTCATCATCAATATAAATATCCCTGATAATTGGACCTTTTTGCTGTACCTCCTTTTGGCTATTGCTGTAAATATTGAGAAAACGTTCGCTATCATTTTTATATAGGGAAATTCCTTCATCAGTCCCTATCCAGATATCCCCGTACTTATCCTCTGCTAAAGTTCTTACCCTATTGCTTAAAAAAAAATGTCTTTCCGAAGTATTCCGAAAGGTTTTAAAGCGATGGCCATCATACCTATTGAGTCCATCATAGGTTCCTATCCAGTAGTATCCTGAGCGGTCTTTTAATAGCGAGGTCACCCCGTTATGGGCAAGTCCATCCGCTATGGAGATTTGACTATGGGCACGTATCCCAAAAGAAGTGCTTGTTGCCTTTGCTTCTTTTAGCGCAAACAATATTGCCAAATATAAAAGAAGCGTCAATTGTAACAATTTTCTAATTTCCACTACTTGGAAGATCATTTGTGGTGATATTTGGGTGAGACTTTCTGCACGTAAAGGAGATTACCCTGCATTTCCATGATTAAATATACCATAATATACAAAGCAAATTCATAAGTGGAAATCCTTGCTGAAGAGGTGCTCTAATAGCGTTAATGTCAGTAACCTAACCTTTAACAAGCCTAATACTGTATTATTTTCAATCCTGTAATATGGTGAATGCACATCATCCGTTTGTTGCCATGGATAATTATTTTGTATCCTCCCGTCCAAAATTAGGTGCTGGAAGCTTAGGGAACGGTCTATCATTGAGTTAAAACAATAAAATCCCAAAGTCAATCCAGACTTTGGGATAAAGGTTTAACAGGTAATAGAATAATTGGTAACCAGACTTCACTCATGACTTATGCGACAGCCTCCAATGGGATTCAAGTCAGCTATTGCTTATCTGAATTCTGATACACGGCTTGAATTCACACTTTCCACCATCTGATCTGTATCCCCACGATAACTGTTATTAGAGAAATTGATGTTCTTTGAAAAATTTATTTTAACCATAGGATTCTCCGGGTGAAGTTTGGGGAATTTATCCGACGAAAAAACTCTGTTTCCTTTAAATTGTAATTTGTCCACATTGTTTATTTCGAGGATTAAATGATCAAACTGCTTAAAAATATTTCCTACAATCCGAATATTTTCAAACGCAGCATGTTCCTCCTCGTCATCGGTCACAAACCTGATAACCCCCCTATTCTGTCCGCTGTGGACACAGTTTTCGAAAGTATTATTTTTAATCAATAAATCCCGCGCACTTCCCGACTCATACCAGTGGCCACTTTCCACAGGCACCAAAATCGCTTCCATTTCTGTATGAAAATAATTATTGGTTATCTGAATCGGCTTGGTAGTAGATAACAGTAAGCCTCTTGCACGGTTGCCCTGAATCTGACAATTATCCACCACTAAGGTGGGATAAGCATTGATGTTTTCTATCAAATCACCGAGTTGAACCCCTTTCGGAATTCTTTCCTTAAAGATCAGCACCTGATACCTTCCATTGATCACTCGGTTTTCAGTTAGGGTCAATTGTTCATAAGGAAAAAAGGAATCCGACAATCTCACCAGTCCAATTTGATCACCTGGGCGGCCAATGACAAAGCCCTGTTGCTGGTAGTGCCCCATCCGAATCCCCAAAGTATGCTCATCAATTACTTCCACTATCTCCTGATAGGTTCCGTGGATGTTAGATGCGTCATCCAACTGGTTCTCAAATAAGCAATTGGTGATTTCTATTTTCCCTCTACACCCCACAAAATGAGTGGCATCAGCAGTGGTCGATACCATCCTATCACCTGACGGAGTCACCTTCATTCGGTCTAGGCGGATATTCTCCGAATTCTCAGCAATTAGGCCCATTCCGCCGGCATGGTATATGGTAACCTGATCGATTTCAAAATCCGTGCTGTTCACCAAACGAATTGCAGGTGCCAAGCGGTTTTCTCCTTGCTCCCCCTTCATGGCCATGATCATACCTATTGGGGGCAATTTTTTGCCATGTCCATGGATCCGTACTACTCCTGGTCGAATTTGCTCCGACCGGATACGGTGCTCCGTTCCTATTTCACGAAGCTCGGGAGATCGGAGATCTACCTTGTACTTATAATCAATCGTTTCTATTTTATTTTGTTGGGTTCCCCTTTTACTCGTTGTAAGGGGAGTATAAGCCTCCGTGTCAAACATGATGGCCTTGCGCTGGGGGTCATATAAAATCGACTGTCCTATGGTGTGCTCATAATATTCCTTGATAAATACCAGCTGCCCGTCTCTAATTTCATATGGGTATTCATCTGCTATTTCCATATCGAATGTCCCCTCATCAGGGTCATTGGCTATGATCTTGCCTTCACTGTGGAATGGCATATACCAGTCAATGGATAAATTCTTGATCGTAATATTATGACTATCCTCGATTATAAAAGGAATCATTTTGCCGTGAAAAATAAACGTTGCCCCCTGGCCGTCAATGGTAATATTTTGCTTATTGATCAAAGGAAATGCGGTGGCTACAAAGACATCATTATGGTTACTGATTCTGCAGAATTTTTCCAGGCCCTTATCAGGATAAAAATGATAGGTGCCGGGTTGGAATTTGATTTCACCGATATCATCGGATGCCATTATTTTGGACAAAACAAAGGGAGTGGCATCTTCAGATATGGAGATGTCAAAATATAATGCTTTTGCTTTTTCTTTGGCCATTGTTGCCATAGAACCCAAGCCCATGACAAAGGCCAATAGGGAAATTGGGATAAGAAGTTTACCTTTCATAAATCATTAAGAATTTTGATCCAATTTCACTTTTTTCTGGCTGAGGCCTGTATTTATCAATAAATTCGATGTGTCTCACTGTAATATTCATCAAAAAAATAAACAGCCCGGAAAGATTGAATTTCCAGGCTGTTTTGAGACAATTAAGGTTAATTAAATTTTCTTCCAATTAAAACATTTTCGGCTAGATCAAGGAGCTTTAAACTTCAAAATGTTCGTTTTGATCCTGGCTAATGCTTATCCCGGTAAAGATTTTGGGAGACATTTCACCTACTTCTATGCGGAACGTATCTACAGCATATACCGGTGGGACGTACTCCTTCCCCCTTATCCGGATGACTTGCACAAGCTCTCCCGAGCCTTCCTCAAATACCTTCACCAACTGATTAGACTGGGTACATATGATTTTTGGAAGGTATCCAATTGGTTTACGGCCATCACAATCCATTTGACTGATGGTCAAAGGCCATCCCGGAAAAGTATTATCCTCTGATGACCTATCCAAATCGGCTAAAAACCGAATCGCCTCCATTTTTATCGTTCTCATGGACTGATCAAAAGTGATCAAACCAAATCCAGAAGCCTTCGCCTGGGCCATTTTATACCTATCTTGCTCCTTTGGAAGCTGGACAGGAGGATTTCCTGCTGCATAGATATAATTTCTATTCCCAAAAACATCTCGATAAAGTCCTGTATTGGGCAGGTTATGGGTAGGTCTATCTGTAAAGGGCATGTTTACCGTATCAGGTTCGCACCATCTGGGATAGCCTGTCGCAATAGCCGGTGTACAAAAAGTCCATGGCCCATCCCTGTCCTCATCAATACTATACTGCACCAAAAATGGAATATGCTGATCCCCATTCAGGTGAAATGCACTTGCTTTACGGATAAGCCTCAGCACTTCATCCCTTTGTTCCTTGGGCCATCCACCAGAATCCAGATCTCCAAATAAGAAATCTTTTTTGGGCCCATGGTGGGTGCACACATTAGCAAATAAGGTTTGGCTAAGCAACACCTTCATTTGGACTCCGTTCCAATTTTCCACCCAATCGTTTAAAAATTCCAATTGCTGTTTTCCTACAAAACTCAGTCCTTCTTTGTTAAGGGCATTGGGAGAGTACAATCTTTTGATATGGTCAATCCTGCCCTCTCCGTTATGGAGCATCTCAGGTCCTGACTTAAACAAGCGGTCACTAATGATCGCAAAGCTAATTCCGCCATATTGAAGATCAGTAAACCAAGATGAAATCCCTCTTTTCATACTGTCGGGTTTCGCAGGAGGAGGCATATGAGCAGTCTGCGTTTGGTTCACTACATTAATCATCTCCACAGACTGTACAAGACCACCATGGGCATCCATCACTTTGGCCCATTTTTCGGTCGATACATTTTCCCCACCTTCTCCCCACATATTGCCTTGGAATACATCATGATCGTCGGGGGTGCATATGGTGGGCCTGTCCCGCATAATGTCTCTAAATGCCCAACCAAACATATACCATTTACCCAGATAACTAAGGATGCTTTCTTTAACCGGACTTCTTTTGATGGGATAGCCCCCATTCTGTTCATAGATCTGGTCACCAGAGAAATACAGTAAATCCGGATTTGATTTGGCCAGGTTCTCTACCAAGGGC
Source organism: Echinicola sediminis (assembly GCF_054777495.1). Classification (NCBI taxonomy): domain Bacteria; kingdom Pseudomonadati; phylum Bacteroidota; class Cytophagia; order Cytophagales; family Cyclobacteriaceae; genus Echinicola; species Echinicola sediminis. The sequence continues at coordinate 64,699 of NZ_BAAHAP010000017.1, forward strand.
CTGTAGGGAAAGCCAGAACCATGTTGACAGGTCAAGCCCCCCACCACCAGTGGCCTGTCCTTTGGGTCTTGTTGTATGGTTCCCTTGTACTCATGGACTTGGCCGTCATGATGATACTGCAATTTATAGGCTACAGCCTTGTCAGCGTTCCAGTCAGCATAGCTAAAGGTAGCAACGTATGACTTCGGATCAATGGAAGTTTTTTGCGACAATTTCCATTTATTTCCATCTTTGAAGTACATACTTATCTGCTTAAGGTCATTTTCAGCCACGGGAGGCAACTGTGCACTGATCCTAAGCTTATCTCCGGAAAGCGTGTACATACTCCAAAGGATAGGCCCAAAACTGTCTTCAGGGCAATGCCTCAACTTACTGCCTTTTGCACTAAACTCTCCCCATTCGCATATTCCAGAAGGATTTTCCCCTAAGCAAGTCAGGGCGATTAAGCCTTGAAGCCCCCTGTTCACTTCAGATTTTATGGATGCGATTTCCTTTTGCTTTTGGAATAATTTTAATTCCAATTTGGTCTGACCACCACTATCTAGAGCTCTTAGCTCCATCTCATAGGTCCCATCCACCAAATCGGACACCTTGATCATCTCTTCGTCCAAAATTAATTCCCCGCTGGATGAAATGCCCCCAAATATTCCCTTTCCAAAATAACAGGCTGCTTTGGCGCTTTGGGGATCGGTTGCATCCACTAGGCCCACAGTTATTCCTGCAGTGAACTTTTTATTCTCCCCCCTTTTATAGTTCATCACCGCGCTGACCGAAAAATCTCCCTGCCCCTCCATCAGTTGGTACTCCAATAAATTTACCCGTGATTCCTTTTCTCTCCCCAAAAACCGCAAATTTCCGTTCTCTACTTTCCAATCCTCCATAGGAATGGACCAAAGAGAATTTCCGGGCCACACCCTGTCCGGTATTTTCTTGAAGCTAATGAAGTACTCCCCTTCTTTTGATAGGGTTTTGAGTAGTTTTTCTCCAGCCTTCAAATCCGGCATTGGTATAAGGGTTGGGACCATCACTCCCACGCCCTGAAGAAAAGTTCTTCTATTGAATTTCATCTTGTATAAGTTAATTTCGCTATGTCTTCCTCGGTATATTCCAAGGAGCTAATTTTTAGTTTCCCTTTATTTCGATGTCGCTAAACGTCAATATCATGTAGTTACCCATCCAAACTTATATTTTTCAATCAGTTAAACAGCTCCCTCTATTATAAAATCACCGTTGAACTTCCTAATGCATCCTATTTTTATCTGCCGCTTTTTCGTATTTCTTGTATTGGTCAGCATACTTTTTATACCCCACTTCCTTTCCTGCTTGCATTTCTTTATAGACCATTGGTTTTTCACGCTTCACCCATTCTAAGACACGCACTGCACCGGGCTGTTCTATTTCCAGGAGACCATTGCTACTGTTTTCCTGCTCTAGCTGACGCAAGTCTTCCTGCAACTTTTCCTTGATGATGCGATATTCTGGACTTAGGGCCAGGTTATTGAGCTCTAAAGGGTCTTTTTCCAAGTCATACAATTCCTCCATAGGCTTGGCACCAGTAAAGAAATATTTTTGCGCTGCAGAAAGGGAGTCATGCTTGGCAAGCCCTCTCATGATGTGTACCGCGGGGCGATAAAACTCCAAATAGGCCTGACCTGCTTCAAAGGGCAGTGCTGGCTTATCATGCCTTATGTATTTCCACCTTTCGGTAGTCACTGATCTTGATTTTTCCATAACCTCGTCCCACAAATCCCGGGAAGAATAAACCTGGGCACGATTAAAGTCTTGCCCAAAAATTGGTTTTCCTGAAAGGTAGTCCGGTAGTTTCACACCCGCATAATCCAAAACGGTCGCCGTGATATCCGTTGCACTCACCAGTTCTTTATTGACTTTTGACTGGTTATTCCTGGGATCATAAATGATCAGCGGAATGTGGACACCTGCTTCAAACAGGTAACCTTTTCCACGGATATTACACCTACCGTTATCCCCGATAAAAATGATAATCGTGTTGTCTGCTATCCCCTTTTCCTCCAGTTCTTGTAGGATCATCCCCACCTCCGCATCAATATATTCCATCTGGTCAAGGTATTTGGCCCAGTCCAGTCTGATCTGCGGATCATCTGCCATGTATGGGGGCAATTGCACTTCTTCAGGATCTACTGGATCAGCAGAGCGGGCCCTGACCTCATCCCACCAATCACCTCTGTGCGTGGCCTTCAATTGGATCTGTGCAAAAAAAGGTTGATCCTTTGACTCAAGGGTATCGTATTTATCAAACAAGCCTAAATCATCCTTGCCGTTCCAAGGTCCCAATGCAGTATGCTTAAAATTCACATCGATTTTCCGTCCTTTATCCATTACCCCATGATGCCCCAATACCGTGGTATAGCCGGCTTTTCTCAGCCAGTAGGTAAAAGGCTTAAAAGCTGGATCCAAAGGAACATTCCGGTTGCTCCGATGATGCTGGGTATTGGTGCGGTTTTGGTGGACGCCCACCATCATGGCCGATCTGCTGGGAGAACAAATGGAATTGGTCACATAAGCTCTTTCGAATCTTACTCCTTGCTCAGCAAGCCAATTTAAATTGGGAGTCTGTAGCCCAGCTGTTCCATAACATTCCAGATCTGTGCTGATATCTTCGGCCATTAGCCAAATAATATTGGGCCGGTCATTTATGTCTTTTTTCTTAGAAAGAGAGCAGGATGCCAGCAAGCATCCTGCGACCAAGGCAGCTATTAAGCTTTGAGCGGTGGTTTTAAGTAGGTTCAAAATGTACTTATTTAAAAGGGACGGCTTCTTTTTCCCATTCCGTTAGAGCCTTTGACAGCTTTTGGGCAATTTTCTTTTCAGACTCCACCAAATTTTGGCTTTCACTGATGTCATCCTCAATTTGAAAGAGTTCCAATTTACCGCTTCTATATTTTTTCAATTTCCAAGGTCCTCTCATGATTGCCGCATATTGATCCTCATAGGCCCGATAAAAAAACAGGTCCCGCTGCGGTAGGTTCTTACCCTTGAGAGCAGGTAAGAGGCTGATACCATTGATATCTTTTTTATCCTTGCCATTTATTCCAGCAAGTTCCATCAGGGTGGGATAAACATCGATAGTCTGAATGGGAGCCTCGTAAACTGTTCCGGCCTGTATCATCTGGGGATACCAAGCGATAAAAGGAACCCTCGCTCCGCCTTCCCCCAAAGTATCTCCTCCCCGCTTTCCCCCACTCAGTGGGGCATTGGAAAATAAACCACCTTGATCAGAAATCAATAAAATTACGGTATTATCGGCCCACCCATTTTTTTCAACGGCTTCTTTGATTCTTCCCACTGAAGCATCCATAGCTTCCACCATCGCAGCATAATTGGCTTCTGCTTTTGGCAAGCCCCTATCCAGGTACTTTCCCACTAATTCCTTGGGCCCTTCATGAGGGCCGTGAACATTATAATACCAAAATGAAAGTTGAAAAGGCTTTTCCTGATCATAATTTTCCAAAAATTCTACCGCCCTATCCGTTAGTACATCCGTCAGATAAGTGTCCTCCGGCGTGTCGGCCAGGACCTCAGAATTATGAAAGTAAGAAGGGTAATAACTTTTTGGATGACCAAAATTACTCGTGCCAAACTGTTGCTCAAATCCTTGGTGAACAGGATGGTAAGGTTCATGTCCTAAATGCCATTTTCCAATAAAGTAATTATAATACCCACCTTCCCTAAGGCTTTCTGCATAGGTTATTTCCTCCAATGGCAACCAGTTTATGGAAGGAGTATGCGAGGGGTCGCTATCCCAATAGCTGTATTGGGAAGAATTGGAGCCATCAGGGTTTTCATGGGGTATGTGTCTTGGCATTTCCAAGCGAATTGCCTCTTTTCCTGTCAACAATGAAGCCCTGCTGGGACTGCATGTGGGAGTAGGAACATAAGCACGTGTAAACTCCATTCCCTCATTTTTTAGCTTGGTTAAATTAGGTGTATGATACTGACTGTTTCTGTATCCCACATCAGACCAGCCATAATCGTCTATAAAGAGAATAATAATATTAGGCTGCTTATTGTTTGGAGCCGCACTACAGGCCAAAAATCCCAGCAATAGGGCAATGGTCAATAAATATTTCATAAAAGGCATCTTTTTTGTGTTTTTTTAAAAAATACCGACGGCATTATTCCGCCGTAAATTGCCGGTATTCGGGATTGATATCTTTTCCTTTGAACTGTGGCCGGTCCTTCCACAAATGATAAACAGCTTCCAACTGTCTGGGATCTTCAGGGTATTGACCTTTGTCATCTGTTTGTTGGATCCAGTCATCCAATAACTGTCTATGTTTTGCCAATACTTGCTGATATTCGGGATCGGTAGCCAGGTTATTAATTTCATGTGGGTCTTCTTCCAAGAGATACAATTCCTCAACAGGCCTTTCTCCAAACCAAAATTGCTCTTGATAGGCAGTCAGCTTTTCTTCCTCATGTAAAGCCTTTAAATCCTTCACTATAGGCAAATTATCCCGGTATGCCGGTTGCATCATGGGCCTTTCGGGATAATAATTCCTGATATACCGAAACTTGTCCGTACGCACGGTTCTGATCCTATCTATGGTAAAATCGCATCGGTCTCTGGCTCCAACAACATATTCCCTTGGCCGATAATCCTGCCCAAATAGGGACTGCCCGTCCAAGTAACCAGGAAGCGCTACCCCTCCCATATCCAGTGTAGTGGCGGCTACATCTAACAAAGACACCAGGTCAGCATTTCTGCTACCTTTTTGGATGTATGGGTGCTTGCCACTGATGATCAATGGAACTTTCATCCCTCCCTCATAGCAAAACTGCTTATGCCGTAAGGAGGTGTTACTGCCATGGTCAGAAAAGAAAAAAACAATGGTATTCTCCAGTTCACCGTCTTTTTTTAATTGTTTCAGAATAGCTTCCACCCGTGCATCAGTACCTCGGTTGGCATTATAATGCGTAGTCCACGCCTCCCTGTGCGAAGGAACATCCGGGAAATATGGCGGTAGTGGCACCGCATCATCTGCAAGCAACTCGCCATCTCTCACATATTGATTCCCTGCTTTTCCTCCTTTTAATTCAATCTGACCAAACCAGGGCTGCTTCTTTGAAGGCCTGGCATTCCAGGTGTCCTCAGTTATGGACAAGGCATGCTCCGCCTTATTACCCTGCCAACCATTCATTCCAACCGAGTAATCAGCAGCCGTTCCTACAGTGTAAAGTTCTTTACGGTTATAATGAAAATTATAATCGTCCTTTCCACTGTTAAAAGTAAAATACCCCGCTTCCTTCATCAGTTCCGGAATAGTCTTTAGGTTTTCGGGTAGGTGAATTCTCAAGCTATCCGGCACCACCACTCCCTCATCTGCACGACTGGACCGGTGCTGGTGAAGTCCTAAAGTGGTTTGCATCTGCCCCGTAATAATGGCCGATCGACTGGCTGAACAAACCGGCGCTGAAGCATAAGCCCGTTCAAACAGCACCCCATCGGAAGCCAATCCATCTAAAATGGGCGTATGGCCTGCATTAATGGGGTCTCCATAACATCCCAAAAAGGGAGAGAGGTCTTCTACAAAAATCCATAATATATTGGGCTGTTGAGCGACCGATTCTTCATGATTGGCCGAAGAACGAGAACAGCTTATTAATAAACCCAATAACCAAATTAAAATTATTTTTTTCATCTCACCAGGATTTTATTAGCTTTTACACAATTTAATGACATTTGATTTCATTGGTATTTAGTAGCTTCCGCAAAATATTTCTTCATTAAACTAACCATTTTTGGATTTGATTGGGCCATATTATGTATTTCATAAGGGTCTTGCTCCAAATCATAGAGTTCGTATATAGGTTTACTGTTTTTTTCCTTGGAATTGATATAAATGAGCTTCCAATTGTCCATTCGAACCGCCTGCATGGTTTCCCACTCCCAGTACAGGTAATCGTGCTTTTTCTGTAGCTCCTCTTTTCCTAATAAACTTGGCACCAAGCTGATCCCATCTGTATCTGAGGGCGCATTGATTCCTGCTAAATCACAGGCGGTTGGCAAAAAATCCCAAAAGGCCGAGGGCAATTTATTGATCGTTCCTGGCCGAATGTTACCTTTCCACTCAACGATAAAGGGAGAACGAATCCCTCCTTCATAAATATCCCTTTTGCGTCCCCTTAACCCCGCCGTACTGTTAAAGAAATCAAGGTCACTACCTCCGGCCTCATCGGGGCCATTATCACTTGAAAACATTATAATGGTATTTTCATCTAAGCCCAATTTGGAAATTAGCCCTCTTATTTTCCCAATGTCCCGGTCCATCCTTGAAATCATGCCCGCATAGGTGACATTTGGGTGAGATTGGGCACAATACCCTCCATCATACTGACTGCCATAACCTTCATCTCCAGGTGTTCCGCCACCTCCCCCGACTTTTTTCATCCTCTCCGGCCACCCAAGTGACATATAAGGCTCCATAGAATCCTCAGGAACAGTTAGCTCTGCATGAGGGATGGTATAGGGTAAATAAAGAAAAAATGGCTTGTCCTTATTTTTTTCAATAAACCAAAGTGCCTCTTTTGTAAATTCATCATGGGAATAGGTTCCTTTCCCTTTGATGTATGCCCCCGACTCGTCTCGTATATTTAGGTTTTCATGGTATTCTACTTTGTTATGATTTCGCCACAAATAAGTTGGATAGTAAAAATGGGCAAAACCTTGGTTATCATAACCGAACCAATGGTCAAATCCTTTTTGGTTAGCACTATTGGTTTGTAATGGTCCATTGGAAAGTCCCCACTTTCCAATGGCTCCGGTAACATAGCCCGCTTCCTTAAGAAGCTCAGCAACTGTCACATCAGTTGGGTCCAATAGCTGACCGTTCCGTTTTACAGAAGCATTCCCCATATGCTTGCCTGTCATTAAGGAGCACCTGGAAGGTGAGCAAACGGTCTGACCAGAATAATGGTCGGTAAACTTCATCCCTGACATAGCCATTGTATCCAAATTAGGGGTAAGAATTTTATCCTGTCCATAACAGCCCAAATCGCCATATCCGAGGTCATCGGCCAAAATATAAATGATATTGGGCTTCGGCCCGCTCCTTTCTTGTTGACCGTTTACCGCTGATACCATCGACCATAGACTAAGAAATAATAGGTAAGCTTTTTTTTAACATTGTAGAAAATTATTTTGGGTTATTTCATCGATAAAGTTATCAATAGTGCTTATCGTTGATCTATCATTACAGTAAATTGAAATGCTGTTTTTCGTATTTTTCAACCATCTTTTTCTGTCTGCTATTTAGTGACCGAGATTCAAGGAAATAATATATCCTTCTGGAAATCAAGTTATTTTTATCAGATAAGCAGGTAATCATCTGATCTAACAGATCCGATCCTACCGAATTGTGACCAGCGAGGTACGTTAGGATGATATCTATTTCCTGAAAGGAGGTACTTTCCATAAACCTTCTTCCCACTATTCGGAGCCATTTGGCCTCATCCCTTAAACCTGCTGTTGATTTAAGTGCTTTTATCCTCACTTCCTCATTTGGATGATCAAGGAAATAGTCCAATATGGTGAATTGTATATCTTCTGTCCATTTTTCAAGAAATGGAACAAAAACGTTGGCTTCTTCTACATCCCAATCAGGAATTACTTCACCTAATAGCTCAATAAATTCTGGAGATAGATGATCGATAAAACGCATCGCTTCAAGGGCCAACCTCTTTCTTTTTTGATCCGTAGACTGGATTGATAGCAGTAAGTCTTGCTGGTCAAATGCTCTGCCTACTATTTCCCGAACAACATCCTGAATACCTCCATTCGCCCAATGCCATAAGGTATAACATGTCCAGGCCGCTCCAATGATGGCCTCTTCTTCCTCCAAAATAATTGCTGTAGCACCAGAGATAGCATCCACCTCTCCATGTACTTTGGTTTGGGTGATATCAGCGTAGGACAGTCGTTGAAAAGCACTGTTAGGATTTTTGAGAATCTTATTCAATTTTCCATAATCATGCTCTTCGAACGGTTCTCCTTGCCCTTTTTCCAGCTTTGCCCCCTCCAGTAGCTCATACTTTTGATATTCCCCATATAAATTCCAAAAAAGCCTTACAGGGACAACCTTGCACAGGTGATCGGCACAGAGGACGGATTCTACATCTGTATAAAAGAGGGATTTTCCTTCCACGCCTTCTTTCTGGATCAGCTCAATTTCTTGAGGACCATTTTCCAGGGCAGGATGATCCACTATAAGCCTGTGGACCTTATCAGTTGGCTCAATCCCTTTTCTCAAATGATCCTTTGAGAAACCTGCCCAAAAGGCTATAGGAATGATTATCTGTATTAAGAATAACATCTAATCTCGAATAATTTGACATTTTCTGCTCCCCAAGTATCGGTCATCACTATTCGGATCGCAGTGGTTTCAATTTCCGGGAATTCCGATTTGATCAGCCGTCTACGGTTTTCCTTTATGCTGGCGACTGATTTCCATTCCCCTGAAACCCTTGCATCAATCCTAAAATCTTTGAGCAGTTCCGGAGGAACGGCCAAAAGTTGCCCTTTATTTTTCTCCGGGTTTTTATGCATCATGATTTTCCTTTGCAAATTGGTGTCCGCTTTGATAAGGACTTTGCTGATTCTTTGAGGGGCCTCCCACTCTAAGTGTAAGCGGGCTGGTTTCCCTGAGGACTGCCAATGGTGGGGAATGTCTATTTCATCCCTTGAGATTCCATCCAATAAATATTTGGCATCCCCTGAAGAAGTGCTATCCCCAAAAATGAGGGCAACCTTTTTGGCCAGATCATCAGGATCATTGGCAGGACGATTGGGTATATACACATCATCTCTCAGAAGCTGTTCCTGTAAGGACTCAATATGTTCATTGGCCAATTGACGAGGCCCCATTCCTTTTTCCAAACATAAAGCCGCCGCAGTACCCACCGCTTGGCCCATAAGAGCACACGTACCTTGTATTCGTGTGGAACTTAAGGCAATATGGGTGACGCTGACATTCCTTCCTGCAAACAGTAGGTTAGGAACATTTTTACTGTACAATGCCCTGAACGGAATTTCATAAGGCTTATCGAACCGGTCATGAAAATAACTTGGTGGCTCGCTAAGGTTTTCTATCCCCCCTGGATTGTGCTCATCCAAGGACCAACCTCCATAACAAACCGCATCAGAAAAGTGGCGATAAGTCTCCATGTCTTTTTGAGACAAAATATAATCCCCCATAAAGCGACGGGATTCCCTTCTTCCGGGGAGCGAGCCTACCCAATCTAATACGAGATTATCCGCTTCTGGAAATTTGCCCGAATTTTTAATATAATCCCACACCCCATGCATGTATCCCATCAGCTTGTGCCTGTTCATTTCCTGATCTGCAATGATATCTTCTTCACTTCCCAATTCCACCCACCAATACCCCTCTTTGAATTGTTTTATATTTCTGTCATGGGCTTTCTCGGCCTGATAAGGAAGTACAAAAGCAGGAGGATAATAAGGCATTGGCTTTCCCATATCCTTGGTGATCATCATCAAAGTAGCCCCCATCTGCCAGCCATCGGCTACTTCTGGGGCAAAAGATTCATCAAATTCTGACCTGGCCTCTCTGCCGGTTCGGTATTCAGCTCCAGCGGTTGCTGCCAATAGACCATCACCGCTACAATCAATAAAATAATCCGCATTTACGGTAAATGCAGTTTCCGTAGTCAGTTGCCAACAGATCGCACTTTTAATTTTCCCGGACTCCATTACCGCATCAATGGCCTGGGTATTAAGCATGACATCTAAGTTTGCTTCCTGGGTAACGTAATCATATACCACATGATCCCAAACCGGGTAGCTTTCCTGTGGATTGAAATACCAGTTGTCTATTAATATCTCTTCAATGATCCCTGTTTCTCTTTCGACCATGTGCTTGTTTTTTAAGGATTGCACACCATTTACGGTCACACGGATTTCGCTGCTGGCATTGCCTCCCAACACAGGCCTATCATTGATCAGCAGGGTTTTGGCGCCGTTTCTGGCTGAGGCCACGGCTGCGCAGATCCCTGCCATTCCGGCTCCGATCACAGCTACCTCATATTGGACGTTTTTTTGCCTGCTGGGAATTCCGATTTTCCCCTTCCCCATCTGGTTCCAACGATCACCACTTCTCTTTCCAAGATTTACCGGATCGTCATTTATTTTAAGGCCAAGGGGCAGCAGTCCGGATAACAATCCCGCTCCTGCAGTTTGCTTGAAAAATTTTCTTCTTTTCATGATTTTTAAGGGTTTATAAAGCTGCTCATCTATGTCCTCTACAGTTTATAGAACTTTCTAAAACTGATTAATGAGGCCGCTCTCTCTACAGATTGAGCAGCCTCTCAGCATTATAATAGATTTTATTTTTCAAAGCTGTCGATCACCAAGGTCCACTCTTTACCCGATCCATCCGCAGCGGTTACCCTGTATTGATAGGGGCCATTACTGAAATCGGCCACCTCTCCCAATAAGGGGGCTCCGTGCAATTGGGATAGCACGGCCGCATTGGAAATATCAGCAAAGCCTACGATCCCTGAGAGGCCCACTTGATCCCGGATACTTTCCGGAAAATCCTGATTGGCTTGTGGCACGGTTATACTGCAGCTGATCACCGCATTTTCACTATCTACGCTCACCTCTGTATCGAGTGGCGCTACGTTCAACTGGGGATAATCCCCCTCCTCATTGATCCATCGGTATTCAAATCGCATTCGTGTAATCTCAGCATCGCTAAAGGCCGGCAATTCTTCCAGCCCAGCTTGTAGGCAGGCCGAAAAAGCCATTAAAAGCAATAGAAATAAGCCTATATTTTTATTCATTTTTTTCATAAGTCATTAATTTTACCATCCAGGATTTTGATCTAATTTTTCGTTCAGCACTCGCTCATTCTCAGGTACCGGGAACAAATACCTTTTCGTGGAAAACCGTTTCTTATGATTGGCAGGGTTTAGAAACACGTTTTTGATTTCATATGCTTTCCCATCTGCAGATATCTCAAAAAATTTGTAGGACTTGTCGTTCAACTCTGAAATCACGCCTCCTCCGGCTTCTTTTCCCCACCTCAATAAGGACCAGTATCGATCATTTTCAAAAAACAACTCCACCCTTCTTTCAATCTTATAATACTTCCAAGCTTCCTCCAAGGAAATGCCAGCGGACAACTCGGGTAAACCTCCATGAACAGTCCTGGTTTTGTTGATATACTCCACAGCGGTGGGCACATCATTTAATCGTAACATTACCTCGGCATAATTAAGATAAGCTCTTCCAATCCTCGTAATGGATTGGTTGTATGAACTGTGGACATTGGCCTTATAACCCACAACATCATAAATTCCCTTTCTGACAAAATAACCTGAAGGCGTAGACCGGTTGGTTCCTTTGGTACTTTCCGCAAAATACATGTTACCTCCAACCCTAGTGGTTACCAAATTGCTAAACAAGTAGGTGGAATCATATAAAATGGATGCTTCAAAACGCTTATCCCTATTAGGATTATAGATGGCTTTGGATAGGTAACCTCCATTGGTCTTATAATCCTCGAAATAACTTGTCTCATTCCAACGCTTAGCGATACCATCTATGTCCTCCACCAAGTAATCCTCTACAAGGTCATGGGTAGGCCAAACCTCCGTCCATCCCAAAAAGGATTCTTTCAGAGAAGGAAAGCCCGTGGTCTTTGCTACTTCCATATTGGGTACCAATCCCTGCATCAAGGTTTGCTGACACCAGGTCGCATTCTCATTTTTAAATAAGCCCAGAATGATCCCAGTGGAATTGAACGCGTAATCATATTCATTAAAAAGGCCCGCATAATTCTCATCAAGTGAATAGCCCAAAGCGAATAACAGTTCGCTTGCTTCCTTGGCGGTCTGATAGTATTCCTGCTTTCCACTTTCCACATAAGCTGCTCCATGCAAGGCTACCTCGGCCATTATCGCGTAGGCAGCCCCTTTTGTGAGTTGTCCTTTTTTTACCGCTGTTGCTTCTGGAAGGTCTTCTGCGGCCTCCTTTAGGTCATTCAGGATAAAATCATAGGTATCTTTAATTGTTTCAGACCTAGGTAATTTCAAATCATCATTAGGACTCAAAACCTTATCTACTATCACGTATTTTCCAAATAAACGGGCCTTGGAAAAATAAATCAGTGCTCTTAGCATTTTTCCCTGGGCAATAAGTGCTGGCTTTAAATTTTCAGGAATTCCCTCCGAACTTGCTACGTTTTCAATGATCAGGTTACAGTCCCTGATGACCTCAAAAGAGTTTTGTTTTATAGGAGTCTTGTTTCCTAAAGGAGCATTTCCAAAAAAGTAATAGGAATTATTGGTGGCCCAACCCGCATCATAAAATTTATCGATAACATCCTTGGTAATGTTATTGGATTGCCTTAAAAGGACATTATCGGTGTAGTCCTCATTACCAATCCCTCCGAACCTGGACTGGGGATCTCCAGGGTTTACCAATAACTCTGGCAATACAGAGGCATAGGTGTTATAAATAAAGCCCTGCGTTAGATTGACGTCGTTCCAAACATCCTCCGCGGTATATTTGTCCAGTGGCTTGGTATCCAAAAGTTCATCGTTACAGGAGAACATACCAAGACTAATTATCATCAGATATATAACTATTTTTTTCATGAGGCTAATTGATTAAAATCCTAAATTCACTCCAAAAGAAACAGTCCGTTGAACCGGATAACCATAGGACTGCACCCCGTTCCCCTCAGCCACTTGCTCAGGATCAAAATATTCCATAACCGGAGATAAGGTAAACAGGTTTGTCCCATTCATAAAAACCCTGCAGGTACGTAGCCATTCTATATGATCCATTAGACGGTGTTTGAGGTCATATCCTATCTGAAAATTCCTTAACCTGAAATATTTGGCATTCTTAAGGTAAAAGTCTGAAGGGTTGGTGGCATTACTGTTATTACCACCATTGATTTGCTCAATGTGGGAAACGCGTGGATATAAAGCATCTGGATTATCTGGAGTCCAGTAATCTGTCTGATAAGTGTAAGTCCTTCTTTTGGCTTCAACAATCATGAATTTATCGAAAGCCAAATACCGGTCCCCAGTACCTTGGAACAATCCGCTCATCGACCAGCCCTTATATTTCAAGGAAAAGTTCATCCCATAAGTGCCATGAGGCATGGATGGAACGCCCACGGTTCGCTGATCCTGCTGATCGATTTTTCCATCACCATTTACATCAGTGTATTTGATATCCCCTGGTTGCGTGGCGGTAGATCCCAAAAGCCTTGGATAATTCAATATCTCCTCTTGGTTTTGGTAAAGTCCATCGGTGATATAAACAGGTCCTCCTTCCCAGTAATCCGTCCGATGGGTTTCCCTTAGATAGGGGTTCTTAAGTTTCGCTTCATTTTCTGTATCCAGTTGCTCCCACAGCTGGTTAAAATAAGCGTAATTACCGCCCACTTCATACTTTAGGCTTCCAAGGGTACCTTTGTATCCCAAGGATATTTCAAAACCGGCCCTTCTTTGTGCAGAATTGGACTTAATTTGTGGAAGTTCTTTTCCTAAGGGCTGTGCATACACATCCTTTGGACTCACCAAAAATCCGGTGGTTCGGTAATAGAAATATTCCAAGGTCCCAAATAAGCGCCCATTAAGCGAAGAAAAATCAAGACCGTAATTTAATGACTTCCGCGTGTACCAGGTAAGTTGGCTTGGATTGACCAACTGCCCTTCGGAATATCCATTTACCAAAGAGCCTCCCACATTGAATGCGTTGGGTTCAAGGTTATAAACCGAAATATATCCAAAGCGGTTAACCCCCTGAGTGACTCCTGTCTCACCATA
>NZ_BAAHAP010000018.1:0-77875 GCF_054777495.1 Echinicola sediminis
GTCGACAGTCAACAGTGGACTGGAGGCCGTCCTTCCTCTCACACTGATTGATCTACCAGTTTAATTATTCGTTAGATAATAATTGCTGTTTGGTTAAAAAAATTTTGTTTGTAAAAGCTTTTTTGTAGATTAACGATGCTTTTTTGCTGTTATGCTCATAGAGTGCTCGTTTAAGATCAATTGTATTGGTTCAGATTAGATAAAAATTATTATCTTTGAGGATTGATTGCAAAATATGCAATTTTCTGCTAATCAGGTTAGTAAATTATTAAGAGTAAGCACTAGAAGAATTGTTTCAACCTTTAATATTTTTGTATGCTACTAATGTTTTCTGTTTTAACCGCTTTTTTTATTGGGGTGACCGTTACACCGATGTTGATTTTCTTTATTAAGAAAGGAAACTTATTGGATAAGCCAGGAGGAAGAAAAATTCACAAACAATCTGTTCCTTCTATGGGGGGGATAGGTATTTTTGTAGCCTTGCTTGGTGGTATTCTTATATGGCTAAACTATCAACAGTTAATCGAAATCCGGTTTTTTATGATGGGTCTGGGGATTATGTTTATTCTTGGACTTAGGGACGATTTGGTAGAGCTTACCGCTTATCAGAAATTAATAGGTCAATTGATAGCTATCGTGACGGTAGTGGTATTGGGAGATATAAGAATAAGTAGTTTCTATGGACTTTTTGGTGTCTATCAGTTACCGCTTTGGTTTAGTTATGGACTAACTGTCTTTGCCGTAGTAGGATTTACGAATGCCTTTAATCTAATTGATGGTATGGATGGTTTAGCCAGTACCCTTAGTTTGATTACGTTTTTGTTTTTGGGTCTATGGTTTATTTATTCAGGAGAAATAACGTATGGATTTATAGCCTTTACCTTTGTTGGGGCAATTCTGTCTTTTATGGTATATAATTGGCATCCCGCAAAGATTTTCATGGGAGATACGGGTTCGCTTACTTTAGGATTCACGCTTTCTGTTCTATGCATTAAGTTTATAGAATCCAATGGATCAATACCTACAGGTTCATTTAAGTTTAATGCTCCTCTAGCTACCGCAGTTACACTGATGATTGTGCCATTTTATGATACCCTAAGAGTCTTTGTCAAAAGAGCAAGAAAAGGTAAATCCCCAATGTCAGCAGATAAAAGCCATGTACATCATTTTTTGTTACGGATGGGATTTAGACATGATCAGGTAACAATGATCTTGGCTGGTGTTAAATTGTTTTTCATAAGTTTTGCAATTGTTTTAAATGAACTGCCGGATATGGTAGTAATTCCTTTGGTTGGAATTTTGGTTGTAGGTTTTGGGATTGTGCTGGATAAGTTGACATTGAAGCGTGTAAAAGATATTGTTAAGGAATCCCCGAGAGTTCTTTCGCAAAGAAGCTACAATGGAATTCGGTCTAAAGTTAAAATCGACAAAGAGGTTTTGGAAAAGGAAAGTGTGAGTCTAAACTAATTCCTTTTGCAAGAGTATTTAGTGCTATTAACGCTTCATATATGTTGCAGCACTGTCTCTAAGTTAATGGCTACTGCAGAGGAACTATTATACCGATATAAATTTTTATAGCTCAAGTAAAGAATATTAATGAGGGATTATTTATTCACGGAATAGGAAGTGAAAAATGATTCATTACTTTTTCAAGTGGACCCTGGTAAAGGAAATGTACTGATCTATAATCAGAAAATCATTCAGAAGTAATTCCCGACTTAAAAGAAAATCAGGTACAGGGACTTTTCCTTTCTATAAATACATTGCCAATTCTGCCTAAAAGAGCCTATTAAATCGGCTTTCTCCAATTAATTTGACAAAGGATTGCCGCTTTGGGGATTTTTGTAAAGTACAAAAATGCATGACATCGTCTGTATAGGTTTAACAGGTAAATAACTAATGCAGATTATTATCAGACGCTTTTTTTTACTATGTTGCCGAAACTATTTAACAGGTACATGTTTTCCGCTGTATTTTACTAATTGTTAAGATGGAATGGATTAAGCTTTCAGAACCGGAATTGAGTGGGGTGAGTATGGATGATTTTGAATTGGCTCTTCAACATAAGGAGGTAGGGTATACTGGTAGTTTTGTGGACAGTTTTCGAAATCAATTGATCCAATATTTTGATTCATTGAAGGTAGGACTATTTGCCTCTGGGACAGCATCCATACATTTGGCTTTGAAATTGGCAGGTGTTGGAGAAGGGGATGAGGTGATATGTCAATCCTTGACTTTTGCGGCTTCTGCTAATCCAATACGTTATTTGGGAGCAAATCCGGTATTTGTAGGAAGTGAGGGAAGTACCTGGAACATGAGTCCAGAGTATCTGGAGAAAGCATTGGCCGACCGGCACAATAAAGGAAAGAGGGTGAAAGCAATCGTGCCTGTTCATCTCTATGGTATGCCAGCACAAATGGATGAAATAAACCGGATAGCATTGCAGTATAATGTTCCTGTAATAGAGGATGCAGCAGAAGCCTTGGGATCCACCCTAAGGGAGCAAAAGTGTGGCGCACTGGGAGATTATGGTATACTTTCATTTAATGCAAACAAAATAATAACCACCGGAGGTGGGGGAGCTATCATTACAAAGAACGAGGAAGAATTGGAAAAGGCCAGATTTCTGTCTCTACAGGCCAAAGATCCCGCCCCCCACTATCAACATAGCCAATTGGGGTACAATTATGCCTTTAGCAATCTTAATGCGGTATTGGGAAATGCCCAGTTTAAAACAATTGAAGAGAGGATTGAAAAAAGAAGAGGTAATTTTCTCTATTATAGAAATAATTTACAAGATGTTACAGGGCTTAGCTTTCAAGAGGGGGATGGCAATCGAAAAAGTAACAGGTGGCTTACAAGTATGGTGTTGCCGAGCAGAGAATTATGTTTGGCCCTGAAGTCTCATCTTGAAGCACATTATATTGAAACTAGACCTATTTGGAAACCTATGCACCTCCAACCTCTGTACAAGGGTTTTCCCTACTATGGAGAGAGACTTGAAGAGAGATTGTTTTATCAGGGGATATGTTTACCTTCTGGTAGCGGGTTGACACAGGTGGAGTTAGAGCAAGTCAAGGAAACCGTCAGGCTATTTTTGGATGAAAAGATAGAGAAAAAATATGTATAAAAGGTTTTGTAAGCCAATTATGGATCGAAGCATAGGTTTTTTTGGGCTTTTGGTGCTTAGCCCCCTGCTGCTGATATTGGTTTTTTTATTGGGTATCCATTTTAAAGGCAACCCATTTTTCTTTCAAAAAAGAGTAGGAAAGAAAAATAGGATTTTTCATATCATAAAGTTCAGAACAATGACCAATGATATAGATGATGGAGGGAAGTTGTTAATGGATGCTAAGCGTTTGACAAGGTTAGGGAAATTTTTGAGAAAGTATTCTCTCGATGAATTACCACAGTTTATAAATCTTTTGATTGGAAATATGAGCCTGGTAGGTCCACGTCCCTTGTTGGTAGAATATATCCCTCTATATACTGAAGAACAATCAAAGAGACATGATGTAAGACCCGGAATCACAGGGTTGGCTCAAATAAATGGGAGAAATGATATTTCCTGGGAAATGAAATTCCACTATGATTTAAAATATGTCCAAGATCAGTCTTTTCAACTGGACGTTAAAATTATCTACAAAACCATAAGGCAGTTATTATTTTTTCAAAGCATTCCTAAGAAAGAAGGGGATGTACAGCCATTTAATGGAAAGAACTGAGGACAGATTTATAAGCAATATAGCTAATTAATGATTTTTTTGTTTGTATATTTTAATAGTTGATCATCGTATTCAAGCTATTTATTTACTATGTTTTTTATTTTGTTCTTTGATTTTTGCTTTTTATAATTAAATTTGTGTTGTTCGTTGTTTTGATAGCGTTGGGTATACCCATTATGGGTGAAGGAGGTGTTGAAATCAACGTAGTATTGCCCTGATAATGGAATTTTAAACTGTTTGTTTTAATCTAGATATATGGCATCTTTGGACAAACCTTTCGAAATGATAAAGTGGATTACACGTTTAGTTGACTCTTTCTTTTTATTTCAGTCAGTACTGATCGCCTTTCTTGTGAGGTTGAATTTTGATTTGGAATTAATGGAAGGACATCCCGTTCTGTTATGCAGTGTGCTATATTCCTGCATTGGCTTTTTCGCGTTGTGGGTTTTCAATGAATTTGATCTTGATTTATCGAGGTCTCATTTGTGGAATGTTTTTTCAGTAGTGAAGGTGGTAGCATTAATGTTTGCGACAAATGTTTTCGCAAACTTATTGATAGAAGAGGTGGCCGGAGTGACCGGCTTCTTTCCTTTTCCGATTTTGGTTACCGCATTACTTATTTCATTGTTCGCTTTAACGCTTTCCAGGGTTTTGATTAAGGGAGTATATGCCTATTATATGAACCAAAGGCTGCCCGTTAAAAATATAGTGATTTTTGGGGCCGGAGAAGCAGGTAGACTTACCAAAAATGTAATGAAGAGAAGCGGAGTGGTACGCCAAAAAGTACACGCTTTTCTAGATGATGATCCTCTAAAGGAAGGAAGGCATATCAACGGTGTTCCTGTGTATCTAGGCTTAAGCGAGTTAAAATGCTTGGTGAAGGATAACGGTGTTACTGATTTACTTATATCAGTGATGTCCATCTCGCCAAAAAGAAAAAGAGAAATAATAGACGAGTGTTTAAACTTGGGGATTAAAACCAGTATCGTCCCTTCCATAGATGAGTGGGTAAAAGGAGGCTTTAATGTCAGGAAAATACGTAAAATTAGAATTGAAGATTTACTTTCCAGGCCTGAGATCAATCTGGACAATCCCAGGGTAGCCCATCAGATCAGAGATAAGGTGGTGTTGGTCACGGGGGCAGCAGGGTCTATAGGAAGTGAGTTATGTAAGCAGATCATTATCAATAATCCAAAACAACTGATATTGTTGGATCAGGCCGAATCAGCCTTGTTTAACTTGGAACAGGATTTTAAGACTGCTGCTTGGGGAACGACTATCAAGCCATTACTAGCTGATATTCGGGACAAGAAAAGAATGACTGAGATATTTAAAACTTTTCAACCTGATATCGTCTATCATGCTGCGGCTTATAAGCATGTCCCGATGATGGAAACTTATCCAGAAGAAGCAGTTCGCAGCAATATATTGGCCACCAAGTATTTGGCGGACTTAGCAGTGATTAATAACGTAAATACCTTTGTCTTTGTCAGTACCGATAAGGCTGTCAATCCTACCAATGTGATGGGGGCCTCCAAACGGATTGCAGAACTTTATGTGCAGTCTTTAAGTGGCTATTTGGATGAAAGATTGGGGGCTACCACCAAGTTTGCCATCACAAGGTTCGGTAATGTGTTGGGATCAAATGGATCAGTGATCCCTTTATTTAAGAAACAGATAGAAAAGGGAGGACCTGTTTATGTCACAGATCCTGATATTACCCGTTATTTTATGACAATCAGTGAAGCCTGTTCGCTAATTCTGGAGGCGGGGACAATGGCCAAGGGTAAGGAGATTTTTATCTTTGATATGGGAGAGCCCGTTCGGATTTTGGATCTGGCCAAAAAAATGATTTTGCTCAATGGTAAGAAACTGGAAACAGATATTAAAATAGAGTTTACCGGACTACGGGAAGGGGAAAAAATGCATGAGGAGCTAATTGGTTCATCCGAAGAATTGGAGGTGACTTACCATCCCAAAATACGTGTGGTGAAGATGGCTCCTTTTGGGTACAGCAAGCTAAATTATCAGATAGAATTCTTTGAAAAACTGCTCATGGAAAATTCAGATTCTGATATTGTTCGCCATATCAAGAACATAGTGCCTGAATATATCAGCAACACTTCTCGCTTTGTTGTTTTGGACCACCTTAACTGATAAAGGTAGATAGTGAAGCTGTTTTTCATTCTCTTTGATTCTTAAAGGGTTGCTGGGCAATGGCTATGATTTTATTTTTTTTGCAGGAGTAAATTCTAAGAATTTTATATCTTGCGGTGATGGAAAATTTTGTAGTCTCAGCCAGAAAATATAGGCCTTCCAATTTTAAAAGTGTAGTAGGCCAACAGCACATTACTACTACCTTGAAAAATGCCATTAAAAACAATCACCTTGCCCAGGCTTTTCTTTTCTGTGGTCCAAGAGGGGTTGGTAAAACAACCTGTGCGCGTATTCTGGCCAAGACTATAAACTGCGAGAACCTATCTGCTGATTTTGAGGCCTGCAACGAGTGCGATTCCTGCAAAGCTTTTAATAATAATAGTTCTTTTAACGTTCACGAGCTAGATGCGGCGTCAAACAACTCGGTGGACGATATTAGAAACCTCGTAGATCAGGTAAGATATGCCCCGCAGAAGGGAACGTATAAAATCTACATCATAGATGAGGTTCACATGCTTTCGACCCAGGCTTTCAATGCGTTTCTAAAGACGCTCGAGGAGCCCCCAAAGTATGCAATATTTATTTTGGCGACTACCGAGAAGCATAAGATTATTCCTACTATTCTGTCCCGATGTCAGATTTTTGACTTCAACAGAATACAAATAAAGGATATTTCTGAGCATCTTAAGTATATCGCCTCGGAAGAAACAATAGAATATGAGGAGGAAGCACTCCGTTTGATAGCAGCCAAAGCGGATGGGGCTTTAAGGGATGCTTTGTCCATTTTTGATCTTATCGTAACCTACTCTGCAGGGAATAAGCTGACCTATCAGGAGACGATAAACAATCTCCACATTCTCGATTACGACTATTATTTTAAGATAACAGATGCTTTATTGGAGGAAAGTATCTCCAATGTTCTGTTGATTTTCGATGAAATTCTTAAGAAAGGATTTGATGGGCATAACTTTATTGTTGGCCTGAGTGAGCATTTTAGGAATTTGATGGTTTGCAAGGATTCCGCTACAGTAGAATTACTGCAAGTCTCAGAAAGTGCTCAAGAAAGGTATATAGAACAATCTGCCAAGTCAAACCTCTCCTTCTTGCTGTCCGCCTTGAACGTATGTAACCAATGCGACATGCAGTACAAGGGAAGTAAAAACCAGCGCCTACATGTAGAGCTGGCACTGATGAAATTGGCCAAACTACCTCAAGCCATTTCCTTGGCAGCTTTGGCTCATGAAGAGGCAAAAAAAAAAGACTAGCACGGCAGCAACAGGCTAGTTCGGATTCAGACAAATCTTCCAAGGTCACTCAGCCTTCCCTCCAAAAAGAGGTAAAGAAGACCACTGCTATACCTGCAAGTATTTCAGAAGTGAAAAGGCAGGTGAAGAACAATGCTTCAGCAGAAGGAAGTAAACAAGAAAAAATCAAAGAGGAAAAGGCTGATAAAGAAGCCCAAGTGGTCAATAAGGAACCATTTGATGCCGGAAAAGTGGGAGCCTTGCTGGAAGAAATCATAGCGGATTTTAAGCACAAAAACAGGCTTATGGAGAGCGCTATATTAAAACAGCCAATAGAGGTAGTAGGAAATAAAGTGACTTTTTTAATGTCCAGTGAATTACAGGAAGACAGGTTTAATAGACTAAAACCTGAATTGGTCGGGATCTTTAAACGGAAACTTCAAAATGATCTCCTGGAAATATTCTCCGAAATCAGAGAAGAGGCGGTAAGTGAGGTGAAGAAATTGTATACCTCAACGGATAAACTGGCCTTTTTAACAGAGAAATCACCTGCGCTCAAGGAGCTTCAAAAGCGGTTTGGCCTGGAAACTGATTTTTAGAAATCAATGCCCAATCCAAAGTTAATCAGGTTTTGAAGCTGAACGGCTCTGGACTTTCTTCCATCGTCTTGTTCAATAAATACGTTTTCATCATAAATCAGGATAGTTTCCACCCTGGTACTGATGTATTTGTTCACCTTCATGCTGATACTGGAGTTGAAGTTGACCACCATGTTGCCGAATTTTCCATAGTTAGAGAAGAGGTTAAGATCAGCCTTCCAGTTGACAATGTCCATTAACTTGGTGTCTATGGAGGTGTTTAGGGAGGCACCGGCCTCCGGCCTGACTTTTTCTCCCGGGATTACCCCGAAAGCACCCGCTTGACTCAATGAGTCATTGAGTACGATGGTGAACCTTCCTGTAAAAGGTGATAGAATTGATGAAAACTTTAAGTTCTTTTTGTCTTTTTGGTAGTTAAGACCCGTGGAAGATTGAATATAGCCAGGGCTCAAAAGGTCTGAAATTAGGTTTCTTGAGTCTAGATCTGAGCCAGATGGTTTGAAGTATTTGTACCCGCGCAAAAGCTGGGTTCTGGCTTCCAGCTGGGTGGAAAGGTAAAAACCCTTCGATAGCTCCCTGCCATATTTACTTACAAATTTGAAGTTGTCGTTGGTTTTTCTGGTTCTGAAAGAGCGGTCGGTCTGGCGGTTAAAACCAAAATTCACGGAAAGCTTAGTGTCCCATATTTTTTTGCCTTTTTTATAGTTGGCAAATAGGTTTATCCCGGTATTTAGCGAAAATGAGCTGGCGCCACCCGCCGCCCAATTGGCCAAGCTCACCTGTTGGATGCTAAGGTTTGAATTGCCTCCCTTTTTCCAATAGGTTTCCTTGATTTCTTCCTTAATGATCAAAGAGTCACCAAGCATGATAAGCGTGTCGCCATTGATCAGGACAGTGTCGGGGACTATTTTGGGACGATCTTGGCCATAGGCAGATTGAAATGTGACCAGTATAAGAAGGAATAAGAAGCAGTAATTCCTTATCATTTCAGATTTGTTTTTGATAAGATACAAATATACATTTCCTAGGACAATCCGTTTAATTCTTTTTAATGATAAGCTTCTGGCCGACCTTGATCACGGATGAATTGGAAATATTGTTCCATGTTTGGATTTGGGAAACGGTCACTCCGTATTTTCGGGCGATAGCATACATGGTTTCCCCTTGGGAAACGACGTGTGTGATATGGGCCGTTGTCGTAGGAAGAGGCTGTTTTACACTGGCAGGCTGGTGTTCTTTTGTCGGTGCCACCATGCTTTCGGTTGTTTTGGGAGGAGGACTGCTGACCTTCATGTACCTGATCTCTTCATCCCTTCTTCTGTATTCCTGGAGGTTCAAGATCATTCCCGGTCTAAGGTCTTCGTCCCTGTACAGCCTGTTTTTGGCTTTCAGTGAATGGAGACGTAGCCCATATGCTTGTGAGATCCCCCATAGTGTTTCGCCTTGCTGGACGACATGCTGCGCTACTTTTGCTTTGCCTTTTTTCCTTTTTACATAGTAATGGTTGCCTCTCACAATTCGGTCATCTTTGGAGAGATCGTTTACCCTGCGGAATTTGCCTTCCCTTACATCAATTCGTTCGGCGAAGTCCTCTACAGTGGTATTGGCCGAAGCAATGATTCCTTTGATTCCGTTCACCTTTATTTGCCCTGTTTTGAAAGGAGTGGTTTGTGTTCCGGTAATTTTTGGGTATCCTGCTGCATTGAGCTGACCAGTGACAGCAGGACTACTGGGGTCAACAGATGCGGAGTTGGAAGAAGAAGTGAAAATAGGCGCTGTTCCTGTGGCCAGGTAGGTTAGTATGTAAGTTTTGCCTTCAGGGATTCGTTTGTTAGAAATCCATTTATTGTATTCTGTGAGATGGTTTTCGGATACCCCTAAGTTGTTGGATAGAGTTCTTAAGGTGGTCGGGCCCTGAACAGCCATTTCTTGCAGGTATTGGTTGTTGGTGAATTTTCCGATTTGACCTTCGAAGGCAATTTTGTGGGCTAAATATTTTTTGAAATACCAATGAGTGCTTTTGGTTATTTTCATGCTTCTTTGCCCATTGAATTGGCTTCCGAAGTAGCTTTTGGCTCCCCCCAGTCCCATCTGGTAAGAAACCAGCGCGCAGACCCAGTTGTCGAAATAATTATTGTGTTTTTTGAGGTAGAGTGCAGCCCCTTTGGTTGATGAGACAATGTTTTTTCTTTCATCGATTAAATGGTCCACTTGGAGAAAAACTTCCTGGGCTGTGCCTTTTTTAAACTGCCAAAAACCGACGGCATTGGAAGTGGAAACTGCGTCGGGGATCAGGCCGCTTTCCTGAATGACAAGGTACTTAATGTCCTCGGGAACCCCTTGTTCACGTAACACCCTTTCAATAATCGGCATGTAAAGGTTCACCCTTTCCAGTTTTAATTTAAAGTAACTGGGGTTACGGTATAAAGCATCCACATCCAATTGGATATCTCTTTGGGCCTGATCGTTGAGATCCAGCCGCATATTGGCAAACTGTATGGTTTGGGGGACCCTAGGAGCTTGTCCATATAGCCAATGGCTTGTCAATAGCAGCAAAAAGGTTAATAGAGCGATCCACTTTTTTCTTGTTTTTGTAAGCATGCCAAATAATTAGTAAAAGATAGGAGTTGGTGGTGGTAAAACGATGCTTGAATTACATTCCTTATACCATGAAGGTTAAAGCTTTCGGGCCATCATGATTCCATCCCTGATGGGGAAAAGTACATTCTCTACTCTTGGGTCAGCCTGAATCATTTCATTAAATTCCATGATTGCCTTGGTGTCTTTATCGATTTTTTCTGAGGGATCTTTCAATACCTTTCCGGACCAAAGGACATTGTCTGCAAGAATAAGGCCTCCTTTACTGACTTTGTCAATGACCATATTATAATAGTTGGTGTAATTTTTTTTATCAGCATCGATAAAGACCATATCGAAGGTTTCATCCAATTCAGGAAGGATGTCCAGGGCATTGCCCAGCTTATAATCAATCTGATTGGCCATGCCCGAAATTTCAAAGAAGCCTCTGACCATTTCTTCCAGTTCGTCATTGATGTCCAGTGTGATTATCTTTCCATCGGGATTCAAACCTCTGGCCATGCAAATTGCCGAATATCCAGTGTAAGTGCCTATTTCAAGGATCACTTTGGGGTTTTGCATTTTGGTAAACATCTCGAGGGTTTTGCCTTGAAGATGTCCCGACAGCATTCTCGGCATGAGCACCTTGGCATGGGTTTCCCTGTTGATGAGCTGCAGCAAGCTGTCTTCCCTGCTTGTGTGCTGCTGGCAATATTCAAGTAGTTTTTCGCTGATAAATTCCATAAAATTAATGAGGTAGATAGGTTAGAAAACTTAATTGCTCTTCCTGAAATATTTCTTGGGCAATGTCCTGTAGGTCTTCAGCCGTGGTTTCTCTGATCAACCCGAAGATGTGGTCCAATGCGTCAATTTTACCCTTGTCCAATAGGCTTTTTCCAAACACAAGCATCAGGGCAGCGTAATTCTCCTCAGCCATGGCCATTTGACCCACGGCCTGTTCTTTGGCCATATGGAGTTGGAGAGAGCCTAGTTTTTTTTCGCGCAGTTTTTTCAGCTCCTTCATTACCAGGTTTTGCGCTTTGAGGGCTGTTTTTTCCTCAGTACCATAAAAGATGCCCAAAAAGCCGGTGTCCCTGTATACCTGGTACACGGATTCCACACTGTATACATAACCGTACTTTTCCCTCAACGCGAGATTTAGCCGCGAATTCATACTTGGGCCTCCCAAGATGTTGTTAAGCAGGTAAAGCTGGTATCTTTTGGGATGATACAGTGAAAAGGCAGGTTTGCCAAGGGCACAGTGCGATTGGCTTACATCCCGGTGAACAGTTTCTTTTTTTGGACTGTACTGGGTGAAATCACTTCTTTGGTAGAGGCTTCGTTTTTCAGGGATTTCGTTGAGCTTTCCTTCAATTTGCTTTAGTGCTTTTCCAAAACTGATATTTCCAACCACGGAAAAGACGATTTTGGAGGTGTCCAAGTGGGAACTGATGAAATCAAAAAAATCCCTTTGTGAAAAGGAGTTTACGGTGTCTTCTGTTCCAAGGATGTTCCTGCCTAAAGAGTGGCCCTGAAAAACTACCTCGTCAAACTCATCCTGTATCGCATCATCAGGAGAATCGCGGTACATGGCCATTTCTTCTAAAATGACCTGTCTTTCCTTTTCAATTTGTTTTTCAGGGAAGGTACTGTGAAAGGTGATGTCAAACAGCAATTCTGCTGCTTTGTTATAGTGCTCTTTTAAAATACTGGAATAAAAACAGATTTTTTCTTTGGTGGTATATGCGTTGAGTTCACCACCGACGGACTCCAGCCTGTTCAAGATATGGAAGGTCTTCCTTTTTTTGGTGCCTTTAAAAGCCATATGTTCCCAAAAATGGGCCAAGCCTGCTTGCTCTTTGGTTTCATCCCTGCTGCCGATGTCAAGAATGAAGCCGCAATGTACCAGTCTTGTGTGGTTGACTTCTTGGTGGACAATACGGATGCCATTCTGTAACTCTTTGATATTATAAGACATGTAATCGTTGCTTTCAACTTTGAAAATACAAAAATAATGTACTTTATCAGGATATTTTTTTAGCGGACTTTAATATGTTAATTTTAAGCAAAACAAATGCAGACAAAAGCATTTTCAAAGGCTCTAAGAAAATTTTATGCAAGATCAACGTAGTGAATTAAAGGCTTCTCTGATCATTTCAGTATACAAAAATACAGTTTTTTTGAAAGCGGTCTTAGATTCACTTGCTTACCAAACGGATAACCGCTTTGAAGTAATCATTTCGGAAGATGGCGATTCAAGACAGATGAAAGAGTTTGTTGGTAATTACCCATTCCGCCACTCCTTCCAACATTTAAGCCGGAAAGATAAAGGCTGGCAAAAAAATGCAGCCTTGAACGATGCTGTTCGGGCAGCCAAAGCAGACTGGTTGGTGTTTATAGATGGAGATTGTGTGTTGCACCCCAGGTTTATGGAATTTCATATATCCAGGGCGCTTCCCTCCACGATTCTGGCGGGTAAGAGGATAAAGCTGGACCCTGAGAGCACTGAATTGCTGTTGAAAGGAGAAATTCTGCCTAAGGATTTTAACGCTTATTTATTAAAGAATTTTTCCGAGATTAAGAGAAAGGGAGGACAGTTTTTGGAAGAAGGATTCTTTATCGATCCCAAAGGCTTTTTGGGGCGCTTAATCGGTAAGCGAAAAATGAAACAGTTAAAGGGCTGTAACATGTCTTTTCACAGGGAGGCCATTTGTGCCATCAATGGTTTTGATGAGAATTATACCAAGCCGGCAGTAGGGGAGGACATTGATCTTCTCTGGAGGTTTAAAGGCTTAGGGTATACATTGGATTCTTTGAGAAACCTTGCCGTGCAATATCACCTCCATCATAAGGAGAGCTGGACCGACCAGTCTGAAAACTGGCAAATGATGGAAGAAAATATCGCTAGAAATAAGTTTGTGTGTGATAATGGTTTAACCAAAAAATAATAATGAGATACAAGCCGCTCAGCAGTACTTTTTATATCAATAACCGGGCAAAGCTGGTTAAGAAACTAAAGGCAAATTCAGTTGTCGTTTTTCATTCCAATGATCTGATGCCGACCAATGCCGATGGGACCATGAGGTTCAGGCAAAACAATGACCTTTTTTATCTCAGTGGAATAGATCAGGAAGAAACCATTTTATTGTTATGTCCTGATTTTCCGGTAGAGAGTATGCGGGAGATTCTTTTTGTTCGGGAAACAAATGAGCATATCGCCATATGGGAAGGAAATAAACTGTCAAAAGAGGCGGCTGGGCATCAGTCAGGGATAAAGCAGGTCAAATGGACCTCTGAGTTTGAGAAGGTTTTGCAAATGGTAATGACCCCGTCTGATACCGTTTACATGAATACCAACGAACATCGGGGGGCTTCCAATTCGGTGGAGAGCAGGGATGCGCGGTTTATCAAAGAGATCAAAAATAAATATCCTCTTCATGCCTATGAGAGGATTGCTCCAGTCATGCAGGAGTTGAGGGGGCTAAAGGAACCGGATGAAATAGATCAGATGCAGCGGGCCTGTGATATCACAGAAAAAGGCTTCAGAAGAGTTTTAGGGTTTTTAAAACCTGGAGTGATGGAATATGAGATAGAAGCAGAATTTATGCATGAATTTCTTCGCCGCGGGAGCAGGGGCTTTGCTTATGAGCCGATAGTTGGATCAGGTGCCAATTCCTGTGTACTGCATTATTTGGAGAATGATAAGATCTGCCAATCGGGGGATTTGGTGTTGATGGATATTGGTGCAGAATACGGGAATTATAATGCGGACATGACCAGGACGATACCGGTAAGTGGTAGATACAGTTCTCGGCAACGAGCCGTGTACGATGCTGTTTTGCGGGTGAAAAAAGAGGCCGAGAATATGCTCAGGCCAGGGGTGTTATTGCAAGAATACCAAAAGGAGGTAGGGAAGCTCATGGAGTCTGAGTTGATCGGTTTAGGCCTTTTCGATAAGCACGATGTGAGTAAGCAGCTTCCGGGACAGCCTTTATACAAGAAGTATTTTATGCATGGGACTTCCCATCATATTGGTCTGGACGTCCATGATGTGGGAGCCGTTTATACACCTGTAAAAGAGGGGATGGTATTTACGGTGGAACCGGGAATCTATATCAGGGAGGAGAAGATCGGTATAAGGCTGGAGAACAATTATGTGATCGGGCAGAAGGGAAATAGGGATCTCATGAAAAATATACCCATCGAAGCGGAGGAAATAGAAGAGCTGATGAACAGGTAGAAAAACAAAAAAGCCGCAAGCTTAAAACTTGCGGCTTTTTTTATGCATTTCGGAAATAGATTATCCGATAGAAATTCTTTTGAAGTCAACTACTGTAAGCCCTATGGATATTCCGTCAAGGTACTGAGCAATGCTCTTGCTGCTGTCCTTAACGAAAGCCTGGCTCAACAAGGTATTTTCTTTGTAGAACTTGTTCAGTTTACCCATGGCGATCTTTTCGATCATTGCGTCAGGTTTTCCTTCAGCTCTTGCCTGCTCTTTACCTACCTCGATTTCTCTTTCTACAATAGCAGAATCAACACCGTCTTTGTCAACAGCAACGGGGTTCATGGCAGCAATTTGCATGGCAACATCTTTACCAGCTTCTTCTACGTCAGCTCCGTTTACATTAGAAAGAGCTACCAATACACCTAACTTACCGTTAGAGTGGATATAAGGAACTACAGCTTCTCCTTTAACTACGACGAAGTTACTGATTTCGATCTTCTCACCGATTTTACCGGTCATTTCGATGATTTTTTCACCTACGGTGATATTCTCGAAAGGAAGGGCAAGGATTTCGTCTTTGCTTGAAGCGGCTTTTTCAACAGCCAGGTTAAGAATGTCGTTGGCAAAAGCAACAAATTCTTCATTTTTGGCTACGAAGTCAGTCTCACAAGTAAGCGTCAAAAGTACTCCCTGAGATTTGTCAGCACTTACACTAGTAACGACTACACCTTCTTTAGTTTCGCGGTCTGCACGGGAAGCAGATACTTTTTGTCCTTTTTTCCTTAAGATATCAACCGCTTTATCAAAATCTCCTTCAGCTTCAGTAAGGGCCTTTTTACAGTCCATCATACCGGCGCCGGTCATTTGTCTTAGTTTGTTTACCTCTTGTGCAGTAATAGCCATTGTTTGATGTTTTTAATAGTGATGATGACTTTATAATATGTTCCGATGTCCTCCTTAAGGGGGACTAAAACGGATAGTCAATAACAAAAAAATTGAACATAGGTAATTTACCGTATGTTCAATTTTCTGTTATTATTAAACCATAGTGGATTATTCTTTGGTTTCGGCGTCAGCAGCTTTTTTTGCTTCCTCCTCTTCAGAGAGTTTTGCCTCTTCTTTATCTTTCTTTCTTTCAGAAAGACCTTCCTCGATAGCAGCACCGACAGCTTTTACCAACAATGAAATGGATTTGAATGCATCGTCATTGGCTGGGATAGGGAAATCTACCTCACCTGGGTTAGAGTTTGTATCTACCAATGCGAATACAGGGATACCAAGCTTTTTGGCTTCAGCAATAGCAATATGTTCTCTTTTGATGTCTACTACGAAAAGCGCAGCTGGAAGACGGGTAAGGTCAGAGATACCGCCCAATACGTTTTCCAGTTTTTGACGCTGTCTAGTGATCATCAAGCGCTCTCTTTTTGCAAGACTTGTGTAAGATTCTTCTTTCATCAATTTGTCGATGGAAGACATCTTCTTCAATGACTTACGGATAGTAGCGAAGTTGGTCATCATACCACCAAGCCATCTTTCAGTCACGAAAGGCATTTTCAACCTTGCAGCTTCTTCAGCTACCAAGTCCTTAGCTTGCTTCTTAGTCGCGACGAACATGATTTTTTTGCCGGAACGAACGATTTGCTTGATTGCGTTGGATGCTTCTTCAAGGCAAACAAGCGTCTTGTTTAGATCGATGATGTGGATACCGTTTTTCTCCATGAAGATGTACGGTGCCATTCTAGGATCCCACTTTCTTGTTAAGTGTCCGAAGTGAACACCAGCATCCAGTAAGTCTTTATATTCGATTTTAGCCATTTAAATATGTATGTTTTAAATAATATCTGAATAATCTCCAGATTAACGTTTAGAGAACTGGAATCTTCTTCTAGCTTTTCTACGTCCTGGTTTCTTACGTTCTACCATTCTAGGATCACGAGTAAGGAACCCTTCTTTTTTCAATGGGCTTCTGTGCTCCTCGTTGATTTCACAAAGGGCTCTGGCGATCGCCATTCTGGCTGCTTCTGCCTGACCTTTGATTCCTCCTCCGTCTACGTTGATTTTGATATCGTAAGTCTCACCTTCGTTTACCAAAGTAAGCGGCTGCTTCACTACGATTTGGTGAAGGTCAAATGGGAAATATGTTTCGATGCTTCTGTTGTTTACAGTGATCTCGCCTTTACCAGGCTTTAGATAGATCCTCGCAACAGATGTCTTTCTTCTACCGATTGTATTGATAACTTCCATGGAATGATCAAATTATAATTTAACTTCTTTTGGTTGTTGTGCTTCATGAGGATGCTCAGCACCTTCATACACATAAAGGTTTGTGTACAACTTTCTACCCAATCTGTTTTTAGGAAGCATACCCCTAACCGCCTTTTCAATAAGGATGGTAGAAGATTTGTCCTTCAAGATACGAGGAGTTGAAATTCTTTGACCACCAGGAAATCCTGTGTGACGTACATAAACTTTGTCGTCCCACTTCTTACCAGTCAACCTGATTTTGTCTGCATTGATGACAATTACATTGTCTCCGCAGTCCACGTGAGGAGTATAGCTAGACTTGGTTTTTCCTCTCAAGATTTTCGCTACCTCACTTGCAAATCTACCAAGTACCTGTGCTGAGGCGTCCACTATCACCCAGTCTTTTTGTACGGTAGCACTGTTTGCTGATACGGTTTTATAGCTTAAAGTATCCACTGTGTAAATGTTTAATTATTAGCTTGTTAAATACATTTCGCCCTCAAAAAGGGACACAAAGATAGAAGGAATTCCAATCATATGCAAAATATATATTGGTTTACTGCCTAATTTTCACATGGATAGACCGTTTTTCTTACGGCTTTTCATGTGCTGCGTACTCTTGGCTTCATCCAAGGAATGTCTGTGCGACTGTTTTAACTGTTTTTGTCAAGTTGTTTGATCAAAACAGCAAAGTCCTTGGGGTAGGGGGCGGTTACACGGATTGTTTGACCGTCAGTGCCCTCAAAGACAATGGAGTAGGCATGTAGGGAAACCCTTTGCATGATCGGAAGTTCTTCCGTACCCTTCTTAAGGTTAAATCGTCTTTTGAGATCTGAAAGATAAAGGGCCTTCCCGCCGTACATTTCGTCACCACAAATGGGAGTGTTCAAGTGTGCCAGGTGAATCCTGATCTGATGAAGTCTTCCCGTTACAGGTTTGCATTCCACCAGGGAATGGACACTGTAGGTCTTTAAAGTGGTGAAAAAGGTGGTGGCCGGTTTGCCGTCTATGTTGATTTTTGCAATCCCTTTATTGGTTGCAACCAGGTTACGGTCTACAAGCGTATTCTCGTATTCGGTAATACCTTCCACAACGGCATGGTAAATTTTGTCCACTTTTCTGTTTTCAAACTGGATGGCAATATTTCTATAGGCATCCGGGTTTTTGGCAATTACCAGACATCCCGACGTTTCCTTGTCCAATCGGTGACACACCTGGGCATCTGGAGTGTGACCTTTGGCCAAGTGAAGGATGTTTTGTCTTTCATGCCTATCGTCTAAGGTCGATAGATATGGAGGCTTATTGATGACTATATAGTCTTCGTTTTGAAACAGAATAAGATCTTCAAAATCTACTTTTTTCATAAAGCCAGGCTTACACCTTTCAAATCAAGGTGCAAAAATAGACAAAAATCGGCGAGTCCAAAGAAAAGATCGTGTTAAATATTGCCTGTTTAGATGGACTTTATTTTTTATCGTTCTTTTTAGGTTTGTACAGGGGTAAAGAAAAACTGAAATTAGAGCCTTTCCCTACAGTGGAAGAGACGGAAATTTTGCTTCTGTGACCTTCTAGAATGTGTTTGACAATGGCCAGTCCAAGGCCTGTGCCCCCCATTTCCCTGGATCGGCTTTTGTCCACCCGGTAAAAGCGTTCAAAGATTCGCTTGATGTCTTCTGCGGGAATACCGAGTCCGTCATCCTGTACATCTACCGTAAGGTTGTTTTTTGATGAGCTTAAAGAGATATGGGCTTCCCCGCCTTCTTTATTGTATTTGATGGCGTTGGAAATTAAGTTCTGGCAAACCCTGTAGATTTTGTCCTTGTCGGCAGAGGTCAAGTAGGTCTTGTTGGGGTTGTGGGTAAACCGCAGGTTAATATGCCTTTTCTCCGCTTTGTGTTCAAGTTCTTCCATGACCTCTTGGATCAGCTCTGCCATGTTGAACGTCTCAAAGTGAAACTTCACCACTCCGCTTTCCATTTGGTTTAGGGTCAGCAAGTCCTGCACGAGTTTGTCCAGTGCATTGAGGCTTTTTGCGGCACGTTTTAAAAACTTGTCCCTGACATTGACATCCTCTACCGCACCATCAAGCAAAGTGTGAACATAGCCTTGGGCCGCAAAAATGGGAGTCTTAAGCTCGTGGGAGATGTCTGCGATGAATTCCCTCCTGAAAGCGGCGTTTCGTTGTAGGGTTTCTATCTCCTTATTTTTAGCAATCGCGTACGAGTTTATCGTATTGTTGATTTTTCTCAGCGGTGAAATAGAGCTTTTTTTGGGCTTGTCCGAGATGTCGGTCAGGTCCTTTTTCTGGATTTTTTCGAGCACCGCGTAAATGCTGCTGATTTCCTTAAAGATGAGAAACTCCAGGGTGACGTTCATTAAAATATAGGAAATGGCCATGGTCAGTCCCCATGCTACGGTCAGTAACAATAATGTCGCATCATCCAATAAGGATAAAAATGCGACAGTAAGGACCGATATAGCAAAAGCCAAAACGAGGGCTATGCCTCGGGAAGTGGTGAGCATAATTAATTGTTGTCGAACTTGTAGCCTACGCCTTTTACCGTAGTGATATAGTTCTCTCCTATTTTTTCTCTTACTTTTCTAATATGAACATCGACAGTCCGGGCAAGGACAAATACATCCGCCCCCCAGATGTTTTGAAGCAGTTCATCTCTGCTAAATACCATATTAGGGTTTTTTGCCAAGAAATACAACAGCTCAAATTCTTTCTTTGGAAGGGTGATGGTTTTTCCTTCTTTATCAATAGTAAAGCTGCTTCTGTCAATGGTGAGGTCTTTGATGCGTATCTGCGATACTTCTTGATCTTTTTTAGACTCTCTCCTGAACAAAGCTGCTATTCTGCTGACCAGCGCCCTGGGCTTAATGGGCTTGGTGATATAGTCATCCGCGCCAACATCAAAGGCCGCAACTTCAGAATATTCCTCGGATCGGGCAGTAAGGAATATGACAAAGGTGTTTTTCAGGTCTTCTATGTCCCTGATCTGCCGGCATGTTTCTACCCCGTCCTGATTAGGCATCATGATGTCCAGTAGGATAACATCAGGCTTGAATTTAGTGGCAGTTTGTACAGCTTTTATGCCATCGTTGGCAGATTCCACATCATAACCTTCTTTTTCCAGGTTATAGGTTAAAATTTCAATAATGTCCGGTTCGTCATCTACAACCAGTACCTTGATTTTTGGTTTGTCACTCATTTGACTTTGCCATTTGGATTGCTTAAAACACTGCTAATTTAAAAAAACTATGAAAAGAAATAACTTTTGTGCTGATAACTGCAGCTTTTGAACTGATAAAAATGTTCAAAAGCCTTCAGGTGTTAACTTAATATTGCTAAAAAGTTAATTATTTGTTTCGTAAACCTTTAATAGAGGTTATTTCCATGTTAAGTGATCCCACGACAAGTTCGGCTTCAATCTTTACAGGGATTTTGTTTTTGTCATTGGTGACCCACATTTTGATGGGGTTTTCACCGCTGAAAAGTTTATTGCTTGGCATTACAGGTGATATTACAAAGGTGTCGAAGTTGCCAACTTTAGTGGAAATTTTGTCACGGCCCTGGAATATTAATTTTAGGTTATATGTTTTTTCATCGAAAAACCCTTTGATAATAATGATGTCCCCTTTTTTGTACTTCTCTAGGTCCAGATGACGCATATAATAGAAACCACTGACGATATCCTGAATACCGGGGGTGATCTCGTGTTCTGTGGTCTTGACCAGTTTTCGGTTATCCCTATCGTAAAGTTTCACGGTGGCTTTTCTGTCTCCATGGTCGAAGTCGATGACCTCATGCTTTCTATATCCCCCTTCTTCGATATGCCTGTAAGAGCGATAGGGGATGTTCTTAGCCGTATCCATATAACTGCCCCAATTGTCCTTTACCCGGAATATGCTGAAAATGCTCAGTGTTTTTCCAAAGATGTCTATTTTATAGCTGGGTTTGCCGTTTATGGAGTGGATTTGGTCATCGATGATCATTTTGGCCTCTGCTGCATTGAAGAACAGGTATTTTACCTTAAAAGTCAGCTCTTCCCCTTTCTGGTAAGGAGGGAAATAGTCTTGAGCATGGGAGGGCGGGGATAAAACCGAGGTTATAATGGTAATAAGTAGAAACAGTTTGGCGAGTAAGGGCATAGAGAACTTTGTTGCTTTAGTGGAGTTGTTTTCAAAAGTTATACCAAAGTGGCAATGACCGCTTTATACAAATTTCTAAATTAATAAAACGGCAATAGAAAACAATGGTTGTAGGTAAAGTTGATATTGATGTGGCGAATGTTTACTTTCACATAATAATTACAGACCAAGTTTCTACCTTTTGATTTATGAGCGAAAATACTGAAAAACTGAAAGCACTGCAGCTGACCATTGACAAATTGGAGAAGACCTATGGAAAGGGTACTGTCATGAAGCTGAGTGATAATACTGTCGTTGATATTCCTGCGATTTCTACGGGGTCGTTGGGATTGGATATGGCACTGGGAGTAGGAGGGATACCCAGAGGAAGAATTATAGAAGTATACGGTCCCGAATCTTCTGGTAAAACAACGCTGACAATGCATTGCATTGCTGAGGCCCAGAAAAAAGGTGGTTTGGCAGCTTTTATTGATGCAGAGCACGCGTTTGATAAGGTCTATGCCGAAAAACTGGGGATAGATACGGAAAACCTATTGATTTCCCAGCCGGACAATGGTGAACAGGCCTTGGAGATTGCGGAGCACTTGATTCGGTCGGGAGCAATTGATATTATCGTAATTGACTCTGTGGCTGCCTTGGTTCCTAAAGGAGAATTGGAAGGTGAAATGGGTGACAGTAAAATGGGCCTACAGGCCAGGTTGATGTCCCAGGCTTTGAGGAAGCTTACCGGAGCCATCAATAAGACCGGTTGTTCCTGTATATTTATCAACCAGCTTAGGGATAAGATTGGGGTGATGTTTGGTAATCCTGAGACCACTACTGGTGGTAATGCCCTGAAGTTTTATTCATCGGTGCGATTGGATATCAGAAGAATAGGACAAATCAAGGAAAGCGCCGATAATATCTTAGGAAACCGTACCAAAGTGAAGGTGGTTAAGAACAAAGTGGCTCCTCCGTTTAAAGTGGTGGAATTTGATATCATGTATGGTGAAGGGATCTCCAAAGTAGGAGAAATTATCGATCTGGGCGTGGAGTTTGAAATCATCAAAAAAGCAGGATCCTGGTTCTCTTATGAAGGAAACAAGTTGGGGCAGGGTAGAGATGCGGTAAAGACCTTGTTGCATGATAACCCTGAACTGATGGAAGAGCTGGAAGCAAAGATCAAGGCAAAGGCAGGTTTGGGAGGCGCTCTTGAAGAAGAGGTGGCCGATTAACGAAGCGAGAGAGTTGATAAACAAACTAAAAGAGGAAGCCCAGGCTTCCTCTTTTAGTTTGTTCTAATGGCTTCCACGGGATCCATTTTTGCAGCAAGGGCTGCTGGTATGGCTCCTGAAAGCATTCCGATAACCGAAGAAAGCCCTATGCCAAGGAAAATGTTTTTGGGTGAAAGGAATACCTCAAGGGCTCCAAGCGGGATAAAGGTGATCCCAAAGACCAAGGCGAGCCCCGCCAAACCTCCAAAGAGGCTCAAGAAGGTGGCTTCAAACAGAAATTGGAGCAATATAAAGTAGTTCTTTGCACCCAATGATTTTTGGATGCCTATAATATTGGTCCGTTCTTTTACAGAGACGAACATGATGTTGGCGATTCCAAATCCACCCACCAGTATGGAGAAGCCGCCGATGACAGCTCCGGCGATGCTGATCACATCGAAGATGGCGCCTATGGCATTTTGGACAAACTCTGATTTGTTGAGTGCAAAGTTGTTTTCTTCTGTGGGTTTTAGTCCTCTTTTGGCCCTTAACAGACCTGTCATTTCGTTTTCCAGCGCAACAAGACCCTTATCACTGTCCATGCCTTTGGCTGCTATGGTAGGTTCTACCCCCCATCTCCCCATGTAAAACATCTTGCCAAATGAGCCAAGAGGGATCAGGCAGGCGTCATCTTTGGAGGGAAGATCAAACAAGCCTTCACCTTCTTCTTCCAATAGGCCGATTACCACAAACTTCTGACCTTTTATCTTGATCTCCTGCCCAATGATGTCTGCGCTTTGAAAAAGGTTTTGGGCGATTTTTGAGCCGATTACGGTGACATTTCTTGCCGCTGAGATTTCCATTTCTGTGAAGAACCGTCCCTGTTCCAGGGGGATGTCATAGACCTCTTTGTGGTCAAAGACCACTCCCTGTAGGTTTGCTCCTTCGAAAGAGCTGCTTTTTCTTTTAATTGTAGAATTAGCGGAAGCTGAAATCGTGATGGCATCCGCATTTTGAATCCGTTCTTTAAGGAACTGGTATTCGGAGAGGTTTCCGGGAGGCCTTCTGAAGTACCGCCACCAAGGGTACTCACCACCTCCGGAGGCAAAAGGAAATCGGTCGACCCGAAGTACGTTGGTTCCAAGAAATGAAAAACTCGATTTGATGTTTTTTTCCAAGGAGTCCACCAGGGTGAAAACAGCAATGATGGCAAAAATGCCTATCGTAACGCCTAGGAGGGACAGTACGGTTCTGGTGAGGTTGGACTTCAGGGCTTGGAGAGCAAACCTGAAACTCTCCCAAATAAGTCTGAATATAATCAATTGAAAAACTTTGTTTGAAAACTATTTGATAATATAGGTAGTTTTAGCTATAATTCTTATTAACTTTGCGGTTTTTACGACCGTACCGTAAATCTAAAATATTCAACGTATTTCTTAAAATTACATATGAAATTATCAGATTTCAAATTCGAAGTTCCTAAAAAGCTCATTTCATTATATCCATCTGAAAACCGGGACGAATCAAGGTTGATGGTTGTTCATAAAGATACCGGAGAAATCGAGCACAGGATTTTCAAGGACATCATTGAATATTTTGACGAGGGCGACGTCTTTGTGACCAACAATACCAAAGTTTTTCCTGCAAGGCTTTATGGAAACAAGGAAAAGACCGGTGCAAAGATCGAGGTGTTTCTGCTGAGAGAACTGAACCAAGAATTAAGGTTATGGGATGTATTGGTTGATCCCGCCAGAAAAATCAGGGTCGGAAACAAGCTGTACTTTGGAGAAAGTGATCTAGTGGCTGAAGTCATTGATAATACTACTTCTAGAGGACGTACCATCCGATTTTTGTTTGATGGTTCCGACGAGGAATTCTACAAGACGATTGACGCCTTGGGAGAGACCCCGATTCTGAAGGAATATATCGACCGTAAAGTGGAGGAGGAAGACCGTGAGCGGTATCAGACCATCTATGCTGAGCACGTAGGTGCAGTAGCCGCCCCGACGGCAGGTTTGCATTTTACGCCGCATCTTTTGAAGCGCTTGGAGATAAAGGGAGTGGATGTAAGTCCAATTACGCTGCATATTGGTTTGGGGACTTTTCGTCAGGTAGACGTAGAGGATCTTACCAAGCATAAAATGGACTCTGAAAATTACGATATTCCGGAAGGAACGGTTGATTTGGTAAACCGGGCACTGGACAGTAAGAAAAGGGTGGTTGCTGTAGGTACCACTTCGCTTAAAACAGTGGAATCGTCGGTTACAGCAAATAACAGGCTGAAAGCATCAAGTGGGTGGACCGATAAATTCATCATCCCTCCTTATGAATTTAAAATCGCCAATTCCTTAATCACCAATTTCCATATGCCTGAGTCTACACTTTTGATGACCACAGCTGCTTTTGGAGGATATGACCTTGTCATGAAAGCTTATCAGGAAGCGGTGAAGGAAAAGTACAGGTTCTTCTCCTATGGTGATGCCATGCTGATCATTTAATAAAGGATATGATATCAACAAAAAGGGCTCTGAAAAGAGCCTTTTTTGTTGATGATATCTTTACTTAATGGTAATAATGTCACAGGTATGCCTAAAAGTAAATTGCTTACTTTTGCGGCATTGAATTAAAAGAGTTTTATGAGGAAAGCAGCAATTATAGTAGCAGGCGGAAAAGGCACCAGGATGGGGAGTCCGGTACCAAAGCAATACCTCGAGATAGGAGGTAGGCCTGTTTTGATGCATACTCTGGAAGTTTTTTACCGCTTTGATCCTGATATAAAGTTGGTCTTAGTGATTCCAGGGGTGGATTTCGATTTTTGGCAAGAGCTGTGTGATAAGTTTGGCTTTGATTTGCCGCACGAAGTAGTGGCAGGAGGAAAGTCCCGTTTTCAATCGGTAAGAAACGGGCTAAACAGTATTGATTGGAAGGAAGGATTGGTGGCAATCCATGATGGGGTCAGGCCTTTTGTGAAAGAGGAGGTGATCAGGAGCAGCTTTGAAGAAGCGGCCCGGTACGGTAGCGGCATTGCGGTAGTTCCACTTAAAGATTCCATTCGGAAGCTTACTGATGGTAATCAGTCATTTTATCAGGAACGGCAGTATTTCAGGTTGGTGCAAACACCCCAGACCTTTGATCTGAATAGAATCAGAAAGGCCTTTGATGTGACAGAACTGCATCACTTTACCGATGATGCGACAGTTTACGAGCATCAGGGCTGGCAGGTAAGTCTTGTTGCAGGAAATTTCGAAAACATTAAGATCACCACTCCCGAGGATATGGACTATGCCCAGTTTCTGATTCAAAAGAGTAAAAAATAATTTTACCGGTAAAAATGGGGCTTTTACCGATCAATTTCTTTCAGTGGCCTAATCACGCTTACATTTTTTGAGGGAATGAAGTAGTTTTATGCTATCGTTAAAGATGATAGCTATGAATATGAAAAGAAGATATGGTTCCGGAGATGGCGGTAGGACTACTACCGGATTGATAGTGCTTGCCGTAGGGCTTTTCTTGCTAGTAAGAAAATTAGGTTTTTTTATCCCCGATTGGATATTTTCTTGGCCGATGATTTTTATAGCCATTGGCCTCATTACCTTGGCAAAACACCAATTCCGTAGCGGATTTGGAGTCTTTCTTGTGCTGTTTGGAGGCTTTTTTCTTTTAACAAATGAATTGGATATTCCCATTAGGGTGGAGCGGTACCTGATTCCTGTTGGTCTGATTATTTTGGGGATATTCCTTCTGATGACCAAAAGGAAAGGGGCTTGGTATCAGTTTGATAAATGGGAAAAGCCATCAGGTAGTTATGGACCGGAAGTTAGCGGGAAGGGCAAAGGTGTTGGTGAGACGTTTATGAGTGATAAGGAGTATTGGTCTGAAGGAGCAGGCTTCCAAGAGCAAAATGAAGATGTGATCAATTCCCAGGCCTTGTTTTGTGGAATTCAAAAGAGGGTCATGTCAAAGAATTTTAAAGGAGGAAAAGTTTCGGCGATATTCGGAGGCACCGAGATTGATCTTACCCAAGCTGATCTGGCTGAGGGGGCTGTCCTGAATGTGGAAGTGGCCTTCGGAGGGGTGAAGCTTTTGATACCTCCTCATTGGGAATTAAAAATGGGGGTTACCAATCTGTTTGCTGGCGTGGAAGACAAGCGGATGTACCCTCAGGGAGGAGAAGATACGGGAAAGGTGTTGGTAATCAATGGGACGGTCCTTTTTGGTGGTTTGGAGATAAAATCCTTTTAAAGCTTAATGAGGAATGTCTTGCAGTTTTAATGGTGAAAATGCTTCGTTATCAGGGAGGAGGGGATTCATGGCAAAGCATAGCTCTTTTTTCACTGTTATGCTGAGTGAATGGTGAGAGTCAGCGGCTTCTCATATTTTGCCAAAAGTTGATTAATGATACAATGATAACAAAGATACTAAAACGTTCTGGGCATGGGTGGTATCAAGTTCTGCTGGTTTTAATTCTGGGATCGGCTTCAGGCGCTTCTTTGCTGTATTATTACGGGCTTGAAATTAAAGAGAGCGTAGTTGATAGTTTGGCCTATACGCTATTGGTTTTTGGAGGGTTTTTGATGCTGGAGAATATTTTTCGCTTTTATAAGCCCCAAAGGAACAATGCTTGGCTTATTTTGGCTTTTCCGCTTTCCTTGAGTGTGGTGCTGGTGTTCTTGGGAAAAGTCTTGTTACAGTATTTGTTGAAGGCTGATCCGGGCTACGTGTTTTTTTTGATGGATTCTATGGTGTATCGATGGGTGCTGATAATGCTGCTCCTGACGGCTTATGTCATTGTTTTGCTGGTAGGAGGTGAGTTAGAAGATCAGCTGGAAGCAAGGAGGCGAGAGGAGATGATTGCTAAACTGGCAAAAGAGGCTGAACTTTATCATTTAAGACAACAATTGCAGCCTCATTTTCTCTTTAATAGCCTTAACTCTATAAGTGCCTTGGTGAAAAAGGAGCCTGACAGGGCAAGGGAAATGGTATTACAGCTTTCTTCCTTTTTGCGAGGGACCATCCGTAAAGATGAGAAAGAGTGGGTTACGGTGGAAGAGGAAGTGGGCTACCTGAAATTGTTTTTAGGAATAGAGAAAGTTCGGTTTGGCCATCGGTTGGTTGTGAAATTTGAAATCGATGAAAATACGCTAGGTCTTAAGCTACCTCCCCTGTTGATACAGCCCTTACTGGAGAATGCTGTAAAGCATGGCGTGTACGGTGTGCTGGATCTTGTAGAGATCAAAGTAAGGGTGTTTAGGGCCCATCATTATTTGGAGGTAATGATTTCCAATCCCTTTGACAGGGACAGTGTCAGTGAAGAGGGTAAAGGTTTTGGCTTGAACAGTATAAAAAGACGCTTGTTCCTTCTTTTTGGACGGAATGATTTATTGACTTTTGATGATTCTGAAGATATCTTTCAAGTACATTTAAGAATACCTGTTGCAAATGGTAAAGACCCTAATAATTGATGATGAGCCTTTGGCTGCCCAGTTGGTTGAAGAATATTTGGAAGACTTTCCGGATTTTGAAGTAGTAGCCGTTTGTGCAGACGGAT
This sequence comes from Echinicola sediminis, assembly GCF_054777495.1. Classification (NCBI taxonomy): domain Bacteria; kingdom Pseudomonadati; phylum Bacteroidota; class Cytophagia; order Cytophagales; family Cyclobacteriaceae; genus Echinicola; species Echinicola sediminis. The sequence goes on from NZ_BAAHAP010000018.1 coordinate 27,671, forward strand.
TTCAAGGCTTAAAAGCCATTCAGGCGCATCAGCCTGATCTGGTGTTTCTGGATGTCCAGATGCCAAAGATAAGTGGTTTTGAGATGTTGGAACTTATTGATCAGCCGCCAGCAGTGATTTTTACTACAGCGTTTGATGAATATGCCATGAAAGCTTTTGATGCCCATGCCGTGGATTACCTGCTTAAGCCTTTCTCTAAAGAGCGATTTGCCCAGGCGGTGGTGAAATTTTCTCAATTTGGTGGTAACAGCTCTCTGGAAGGGCTGTTGTCTGCCCCAAGGGAGGTGGAACAAGGGTATGCAAAAAGAATCGTGCTCAAAGACAGGGGGGAGATAAAGATGATCCCCGTGGCTGAAGTAAGTTTTTTTGAGGCCAATGATGATTATGTCAACATTTATAGTGGGAATAATAAATACATCAAAAACAAAACCCTGAAATTTTTTGAGGAAGCATTGGACCCCGCAAGTTTTGTCCGGGTGCACCGTTCTTATATGGTGAAAGTGTCAGAAATCCTGAACATAGCCTCTTATGAAAAAGAAGGGTATTTGATCAAATTGAGGAGCGGAGCTACTGTGCCGGTAAGCAAAAGTGGGATGGCTAAATTAAAGCAGGTGCTGGGGGTGTAAGTAAGGAAATAGGTGAAAAAGTAAAAAAGCCCGGAGGGGGCTTTTTTAATATTCATCTTCATTGAAGAAGAAATCGTCTTTTGTTGGATAGTCTGGCCAAATTTCCTCGATGTTTTCATACGGCTCACCATCATCCTCAAGCTCTTGAAGGTTTTCAACTACCTCAAGAGGAGCTCCAGAACGAATAGCGAAATCAATCAATTCATCTTTTGTAGCTGGCCAAGGAGCATCTTCCAAATAAGATGCAAGTTCTAAAGTCCAATACATAGTGTCTACATTTTAAGTTTTTCCGATCTTCACGGTGAAGCAAAAATATAAAATCTTTTAAGTTTTAATACTTTAACTTATTATTTGTTTGAAAGTTCTTTTAGGATGTGATTTTTCACATCCAGCTTCCTTTTGTAAGCTCCCAGTTTTCTGTAAAGGATTGTTTCAAAATCCTGTTCATGTGAATAGAACTTTTCGGCATTTTCTTTTACCGTTTCCAGTTCTTTTTCGTCCCTTCCGATCAAATCCTTCATGATACTGGCTTTGATCTGTTTTTGTTCCTGATCGCTCAGCTCATTAAAGTTGTCGTATTTAGACCTTGCAAGCTTGTGGAGGAACGATTTCTCAAAAACCACATCAGTAAAGAAGACGAAAGAGCGTGAATATTGTTGTGCCTCTCTGGGTTTTTTGGGAGGAAGCGTTTTCCATTCGGACTGCATTCTTTTGGCTTTTGAAAGCTTTTCAGGGGTAATGGGGCCTTGAGAGATGGACCGCATTTCTTCAGCCAGCTGTTCGACCTTTTTGACCACCTCAAAAGGACGGAGTCTTGGGGCGCGGGGTTTGTAGCCCTGTCCCTGTCCCTGTCCCTGTCCTTGACTCTGCACTGTTCTTTTAAATCGGCTAAATATCCGGTTGTTAAGTTTAGAGAATTCGTCCCAGAGTGGCTGCCTTCTCTCGGCAGGAACTTTTCCGGATTCTTTCCACTGTTTTTGGATCTTTTTACTGATTTCAAAAGCCATTTTGGCATCTGACATATTAAAAGCTTTCCTGGCCTTTACCACCAACGCTTCGTATACCTTGATGTTTTCGTCGGCCTGCAGGGCCAATCCTTCGAAATAGTTTTTCCGGTTGGTGAAAAAAGCGTCGACAGTTTCCTGAAAAGTGGTTTCAATCTCGTCCTTTAACTCAGGGGCAACAGGTCCGGTTTTGATCCATCGAAGCTTGAGGTCTTTGAATTTTTCAGAAGTTTCCTTCCAGTCCGTATTGTCTTTGAGGCTTTCAGCTTCGAGAATCAGTCCTTGCTTGATTTCAAGGTTACGTTCTCTGTTTGCCTTAATGATTTCGTTTAGGTACTCTTCCTGTTGGTTGAGTTCTTCTATTAGTGGAACAAAGTCGCCCAAGGCATCATATTGCATCAAAGATTCCCTTAGGTGGATGAGTTTCATGAGGAAAGATCCTTTGTTCTGGTTCTCTTCGATGTCCTTCTTGAGGTCGGCAACCTTTTTTTGAGCCAGTTCAAACCTTTCTTCAAAATACTTGATGGTGGAAGCTTCACTTTCCTTTACCTCTCCAATTATTCTGTCTTCCTGATTCAAAAAACCCTTTAAATAAACTTTGTTGTCCTTAATGTATCCATATGGATGCTCCATCTCGATCTAGTTGGTGGTTAGTCGGCTAATTCTTGTTTTCTGCAAATTAATTAATTAAGATGCATTTATCCTAAGAAAGGCGATTATTTGCCATATTTGTTCTTCAAAATAAAAAACAATAGGGAACTACAAAAATATGAGTGACGAGAAAATTATATTTTCAATGGCAGGGGTCTCCAAAATTTATCCCCCGCAAAAGAGAGTGTTGAAAGATATTTATTTATCTTTTTTTTATGGTGCAAAAATTGGTGTTTTAGGGCTCAATGGTTCTGGTAAAAGTTCCTTGCTGAAAATCATCGCCGGAATAGAAAAAGAGTTTCAAGGGGAAGTGGTCTGGTCACCAGGCTATTCCGTTGGCATGCTGGAGCAGGAGCCGCAGCTGGATCCTGAGAAGACCGTGAAGGAAGTAGTGGAAGAAGCAGTGGCGGAGACCGTTGGATTGTTGAAGGAATTTGAGGAGATCAATGAGCAATTTATGGATCCTGCTTTGATGGAGGATCCCGATGCAATGAACAAGCTGATCGAGCGTCAGGGTGAAGTGCAGGAAAAGCTGGATGCGGCCGATGCCTGGGAGTTGGATGTGATGCTGGACAAAGCCATGGATGCATTGCGATTGCCGCCAAGCGATGCGGTTGTAGGGAATCTGTCCGGAGGGGAAAAAAGAAGGGTAGCCCTCTGCCGTTTATTGTTGCAAGAACCTGATGTGTTGCTACTGGATGAACCTACCAACCACTTGGATGCGGAATCGGTACTTTGGCTGGAGCACCATTTGCAGCAGTACAAAGGGACCGTTATCGCCGTGACCCACGACCGGTATTTCCTGGATAATGTGGCCGGATGGATTTTGGAACTGGACAGGGGGGAAGGTATACCTTGGAAAGGTAACTACAGCAGTTGGCTGGATCAAAAGCAGAAGCGTTTGGCTCAGGAGGAAAAGACCGAGTCCAAACGACAGAAGACCCTCGAAAGGGAATTGGAGTGGATCAGGATGACGCCAAAAGCCAAGCAGGCCAAAGGTAAGGCCCGTTTGAATGCTTATGAAAAGCTGGTTGGGGAAGATGCCAAGGAGCGTGAAGCGAAACTGGAACTTTATATTCCTCCCGGGCCACGATTGGGAGCCAAGGTGATTGAGGTCAATGGGGTGTCCAAATCTTACGGGGATAAACTGTTGTTTGAAGACTTGAGTTTTGCATTGCCGCAGGGAGGTATCGTAGGGGTGATAGGTCCGAATGGTGCGGGTAAGTCCACGTTGTTCAAGCTGATCACGGGGAATGAAACACCTGATAGTGGAAGTTTTGAAGTAGGGGAAACGGTTCAGCTGGCCTATGTGGACCAGGAGCATGATAAGCTGGATGCCCAGAAGTCCGTATATCAGACCATTTCAGAAGGGAATGAAAATATCAAGCTGGGCAATAAAGAGATGAATGCCCGGGCCTATGTGAGCAAGTTTAATTTTTCAGGATCCGATCAGGAAAAGAAAGTAGGAGTGCTTTCTGGAGGGGAAAGAAACCGGGTACACCTGGCCCTGACCTTGAAGGAAAACGGTAACCTGCTGCTGTTGGATGAGCCTACCAATGATCTGGATGTAAATACTTTGCGGTCTTTGGAAGAGGCCTTGGAGAATTTTGGAGGCTGTGCGGTAGTGATTTCGCACGACAGGTGGTTCCTGGACAGGATTTGTACGCATATTCTGGCTTTTGAGGGAGAGTCCCAGGTGTATTGGTTTGAGGGGAACTTCTCGGATTATGAGGAAAATAAGAAAAAGCGATTAGGGGATGTGACACCTAAAAGGATTAAGTATAAAAAGTTGAAATAAAGTCAGTGTTGAAAGTTTGCGCTACATTAAAAATGCCCAATCTTCTTTTGTATGGGTAAGGAGGGAGAATAAATTTTTCCTACCTTTGGCGGAAATTTTATACGTGCATTATTGGAGTAGATATGATCAGACAGATTTTGCTTGCCCCTGGAGCTGATGAGTTGAATTATGAGATTCGGGGTATCGTAAAGAAGGCAAAAGTGATTGAGAGTTTGGGCTATGAGATCACTTGGGAAAATATAGGGGACCCTATTCAAAAGAACAACACTATTCCTGCCTGGATGAAGGAAATTGTGATGGAGTTGGTCAGTGATGACAAGACCTACGGTTATGCCGATTCCAAGGGGATGTTGAAAACCCGGGAATATTTGGCCGGACTGAATAATAAAAGGAATGGTGTGCAGATAAGCGCGGATGATATCCTGTTCTTCAATGGACTAGGGGATGCTATCGCCAAACTTTATCAGTTTTTGATTCCTACGGCAAGGATAATAGGGCCTTCGCCGGCCTATTCTACCCATAGTTCTGCAGAGGCGGCGCATGCCAATACCTTTCCGATTACCTATAAACTTGATCCGGACAATAACTGGTATCCTGATATGGATGACCTTTATAATAAGGTCAAGTATAACCCGAACATTGTTGGGCTGTTGATTATCAATCCTGATAACCCTACCGGTATGGTGTATCCCCGGGAGGTGTTGGAGAAGTTTGTTTCCATTGCCAGGGAATTTAACCTACTATTAATAGCGGATGAGATCTATCAAAACATTACCTATAATGGTTATGATGCGATCTCGCTTTCCGAGGTGATAGGGGATTTGCCAGGGATTTCCCTAAAAGGGATTTCCAAAGAGTTCCCCTGGCCTGGTAGCAGGTGCGGTTGGATGGAGTTTTACAATAAGGATGCTTCTACGGAATTTAACAAGCTGTGCACAACCTTGGAAAATGCCAAGATGATCGAAGTCTGCTCCACGATGTTGCCTCAGCTGGCCATTCCTAAAGTGATGAGCCATCCAGAATATGCTTCCTACAGAAAAAAGGCCAACGAGCAGATTGGGCGAAGAAGCAAGATCATGGAAGAAGTGCTTTCCGGTGTGCCCGGTATCAAGTTCAATAAGACCAAAGGAGCTTTTTACAATACCATTGTTTTTGATGAAAAGATGCTCAATAGTAGGCAATATCTTCCGGTGGAGGATGTGCGGGTAAAAGGGTATCTTGCGCAGTGGCTAAACGAGGATGAGATGCCACATGACAAACGGTTTGTCTATAACTTGTTAGCTTCAGAGGGGATATGTGTGGTACCGGTAAGTTCTTTCTGTTCTAACCTTCGTGGTTTCAGGGTGACCTTGCTGGAAGAGAATGAGGAGAAATTCAGGGATACCTTTACCCGGATCGCTAACAGCATCCGCTCTTATTTAAAGTCGGCATAATAAGGAATATCATTTGATCAATAAAGCTGCTTTTCACCCGGTGTGGAGAGCAGCTTTTTTAATGTTCATGGGTTCTTGATTTTTTGAGGCGGGGCTCATCGGAAGGGGGAAGTGGTTCTTCGAAGGGTTTTTTATGATGAACCAGTTCCCTCAGGTCAGGTTGTCCGGCATCGACCCATGCAGTGAACCAAAAGTTGGCAATCATGATTATGGAATTTTTCATCTGCCTTTCTATCTGACCGGAAAGCATCTTATTGTATTCCTCTGTGAATTTTTTTGAATAGACCCTGGTATTGATGTTTCCCCGTTGCTCAAAACTGTATTTTTTGTCCTTGCCCATTTTGCGGCTAAGGATTCTTTCAAAGGTCAGTACACTGTCCAATGCTTGATGGGCTTGTATTACGGCGTCCCAGGCTGCCAACTGTGTGTTTTTGATGTATGTCGCCTGGCCCACAAACAAATCAAAATCGTCTGAAAGCAGTTCCGGAATACGGCTTTCCCAAAATCCATGAATGCCCTCTTGCCCTGTGAGCTGGCCGTTATAATTCTCCGTTGTGTGCAGGGGGACATTGATGTCCCCAATATAATGTCCCAGATCTGCCGAAAGTCTTAGGATGGCTTCGGCATTTTTTTCTTGAAAAGCTTTGGTGAGTTGCACTTTGACAAAATGTACGTTCCATGGAGCGATACCATATTTTCTAAGGCTGTCCTCGCTGAATTTTGCCACTGCATCATCCCAATAGCGGGGGAGTTGATAGACTGCGCTGTCTCCAAAAATATCCGCATCAATGTAGTGCTTCTCGGCCTCTCCTTCAGTAGCGTATCTTCTTTTGTCGGGATTGACCGCGTTTTCGGTGATGAAGTTGATGTTTTCTTTGTAGAAACCGATCATTTCGGTAGGTAATGAAAAGACGGCTAGGCGATTGATTTTTTTATGCGCATAGAATCCCCATGTGGCAAAGCTTTGAAAATCAATGAAAAATAGCAAGCAAAAAAATAGGTAAGGCTTCATGATTAAATTTAATATTTAAAATCAAAAAAAACGAAGATTAAATTGTTTACATTTGCGGTTAAATCAGGTGGGTGCAAATGATGGAGCTTCGCGCTTTTCAAACTTTCTGATGTATAGTTTGTTAATCCTTTTGTGATTAAAAATAAATCAGTTAACTTTGCACTCCTATTTAAGGGAAGTAGAGAAATAAAGAAATTTAAGTAAAAATAAGATATGGCAAATCACAAATCAGCTCTAAAGAGAATTCGTGCAAACGAAGCCAAGCGTTTGAGAAACAGATATCAAGCGAAAACTACAAGGACTTTTATCAAGAGATTGAGACATACTACTGATAAAGCTGAGGCGCAGGAGCTATTGAAAAAAGTTTCTTCTATGATTGATAAGCTTGCTAAGAAGAATATCATTCATAAAAACAATGCGGCCAACAAAAAGTCTAGCTTGACTAAATTTGTAAACTCTCTAGCATAAGCTAGCCGTATAAAGAGGATATAAGAGCCTTACTGCTGAGCAGTAAGGCTTTTTTTATTCTTGATTTTTTAATATTTTTCTAAGGTAATGTTTTTGGTTTTGGCGTTTTTTTAATCAGTTTTTTTATGGAAGATTATCAATCGATTAAGATTTCGGCTTTGGCTGAAGAGGACCGCCCTCGGGAAAAGTTGCTCTTAAAAGGGAGGGCAGTGCTTTCAGATGCTGAACTTATTGCCATCCTGATTGGCTCGGGTACTAAATCTATGAGTGCGGTGGACCTTTCCAAGCATATTTTGTCCAGTGTCGATTATAGTTTGTCAGATTTGGCCAGGCTCTCGGTGAAGGATCTACAGAAGTTTAAGGGGATTGGAGAGGCCAAGGCGATAGCTATCGTGAGTGCCCTGGAGCTGGGGCGTCGGAGGAAAATGGCCGATGCTCCCAAACGGGCAAGGATTACTTCCTCCAAAGCGGTATATGAGCTCATGAGGCCGGAGTTAATGGATGAGTCCGTGGAGCATTTTTACGCTGTTTTGCTGAACAGGGCGAATTACGTTTTAAAAAAACAGGCCATTAGCAAAGGAGGGATGAGTGGTACAGTGGCCGACCCCAAGCTGATCTTTAAGTGCGCATTAGAGCAAAATGCATCGGCTATAATAGTGGTGCACAACCATCCCTCGGGCAACAGGCGTCCCTCAAAAGCCGATGAACAATTGACCAGAAGGTTGGTAAGTCTTGGAAAGGAACTGGAGTTACCGGTAATAGATCATGTGATTTTCACAGATCTTGGCTATTTTAGCTTCGCCGATGAAGCAATGTTATAAAAAGAAATGAAACAAAATCAGTTATTAATTGGTATAGTGGGACTTGTCGCCCTGATAGCCGTGTTTTATATGTTTTTTGGCAGTGGAAACACTGAAGATTATAAGGAGGAGATCAGTGCTGAGCGGGAGAGACAGTACAAATTTTTAAGGTTTAATGATGACTCGCCCTTGACGGCGGCTCAAAAGGGTGCTTTTGATTCATTGGATTGTTTTCCCATAGATGATAAATACAAGGTTAGGGCCAGGTTAGTGCCTTTACAAAACCAGCAGGTACTGGAGATTCCCATGACCGACGGTTCCAAGGAGCGTTATTTGAAGCACAGCTATGCGGAGTTTGAGTTGGAGGGTAAGATGCAGCGTTTGCTGCTGCTACAATCGGTCAGTGAGGCTGATAAGAAGAATTTTTTTCTGCCGTTTGCTGATGAGACCAGCGGGGAAAGTACTTATGGAGGTGGCCGATATTTGAATTTGAGGCAAGATGGGATCAGCGGTATTACCATAGATTTTAATCTTGCTTTTAATCCATATTGCGCCTATAATCCTGATTTTGCATGCCCTATCCCTCCTAAGGAAAATATTTTGAACGTGCCGATTCTGGCCGGGGAGAAAAATTACAAGGAATAAGCTTTTTGCCATTGGCAATTATCTTAAATTTGCTCCTTAATTCGATAAAATCAGATAGGATACATGAAAGTAGCTATAAATAGATTAAAAGATTTTATACCATTTGAAGAAAGTACGGATAAAATCGCTGAGCTTCTCACACAATCCGGACTGGAGGTGGAGGGAGTTGAGCGCTTTGAATCCATCCCCGGTGGGCTGAAGGGAGTAGTGATCGGTGAGGTGCTGACCTGTGCCCCCCATCCTGATGCCGACCGTTTGAGTGTAACCACAGTGGATGTAGGGGCAGAAGTGGTGCCGATTGTCTGTGGTGCCCCCAATGTGGCCCAGGGACAGAAAGTGGTCGTGGCTACTTTGGGTACAGAGCTGACTACCAATGGAGGCGATTCTTTTACCATCAAGAAAGCAAAAATCAGAGGGGAAGTTTCCCAAGGCATGATCTGCGCAGAAGATGAATTGGGTTTGGGGACCAGCCATGATGGTATCCTGGTTTTGGATACCGACCTGCCCAACGGTACTGCTGCCAGCGAATTTTTCAATTTGGAGTCGGTGGATGTGCTTGAGATCGGGCTGACCCCTAACCGGGCTGATGCAGCTTCACATTTGGGAGTAGCGAGAGATCTTAAGGCTTTGTTGAAAAAAGACCTGGTGCTTCCTGATGTTTCCGGATTTAAAGTGGATAATAATTCACGTCCTGTAACTGTGGAGGTGGAGAGTGCTACAGACTGTCCCCGATATGCGGGCCTGAGCATTTCTGGCATTAAAGTAGGACCCTCTCCGGAATGGTTACAGAATTATCTGAAGGCACTGGATTTGGAGCCCATCAATAATGTGGTGGACATTACCAACTTCATTCTTCACGATTTGGGGCAGCCGCTGCACGCCTTTGACCTGGATCAGGTGGCCAATGATAAGATCATCGTAAAGAAGCTTGCCAAAGGTACTGAGTTTGTCACTTTGGATGAAAAAGTGCGGAAACTAAGTGGCGAGGAATTGATGATCTGTGATGAGCGCCATGGATTGTGTATCGCGGGGATCTTTGGGGGAAAAGGCTCAGGAGTCAGTGAGCAAACCAATTCGATTTTTCTGGAAAGTGCTTATTTCTCTCCTGATGTAGTGAGAAAGGGCAGTCAGGTGCATGGGCTGAAGACAGACGCTTCTTTCAGGTTTGAAAGGGGGACAGATCCCAATATGCCGGTTTTTGCTCTGAAAAGAGCGGCGATGCTCATTAAGGAGATTGCCGGTGGGGAGATTTCTTCGGAAATTGTGGATGTTTATCCCGAGCCTGTTGCGGACTTTGAAATTGAGGTGAAATTTGCGCATATCAATCGACTGATCGGCAAAGCAATCCCAAAGGACCAGGTAAAGGAAATTTTGGAAAGTTTGGAGATCGGTATTTCGGAGGAGAACGATGAAGGATTTAAGGCCATTGTGAAGCCTTACCGGGTGGATGTGACCAGAGAGGCGGACATCATTGAAGAAGTGCTCAGGATCTATGGTTTTGAAAATGTGTTGCTGTCGGATACCTATCAGGCAGGGTTTCTGGCTGAGCATCCGGCAAAGGACAGCAACAAACTCCAATACAGGGTCTCTGAGTTACTTTCAGGTATGGGCTTCTTTGAGATCATGACCAATTCATTGACCAAGCCGGTTTATGCCGAAAAGTCAGGCTTCCTGAAGTCAGAAGAGAACGTAGAGATTTACAACAAGCTAAGTGAGGATCTTGGCGTAATGAGGCAGGGACTTTTATTTACGGGCCTGGAGGTATTGGCGCACAATATCAACAGGAGGCAGAAAGACCTCAGGTTCTTTGAATTCGGGACGGCTTATTTTAAGGAGCAAGAAGGCTACAGGGAAGAAAAGCATTTATCGCTCTTTTTGACAGGCGATAAGGCTGCCGAGAGCTGGCTGGAGCCTTCCAAGCCAGTTAGTTTTCCGGATCTTTATTCTGTGGTGGAGAAGCTTTTCGACAAGCTGAATGTGTCGCTTCCCGAAGTGGAAATCATTCATGAGGCACCATTCGACTATGCGCTGAGGTTGAGCCTTGGTAAAAAAGAAATCGGAAAAGTAGGGCTGCTGTCCACAAAAATCACCAAATTAGCTGATGTCAAGCAAGAAGTGCTTTATGCAGAGATGAGGTGGGATTATTTGATGAAGAAAGCTTCCGGTTTGAAAAAGTACGGCGAAATCTCCAAGTTTCCGGAGGTACGGAGGGATCTTTCATTGGTGATTGATAAAGAGATATCATTTGCCACGGTAAGGAAAGTGGCAGAAAAAGCAGGAGGGAAGCTTTTAAAACACATCGGGGTATTTGACGTTTATCAGGGGGACAAGATTGAAGCAGGCAAGAAAGCTTATGCTTTGAGTTTTTATCTTCAGGATAACGAAAAGACCCTTACGGACAAAATTATCGACAAGTCGATGAGCAGACTGATGAAGTCATTTGAAACAGAGATTGGGGCTTTGATTAGAAAATGATAAAATGATCCACGAGGAACTCCAACAACTTCAGGCCGTAGCCAACAAGGTGACCAAAAAAATCGAGCAGCTGGAACTGGAAAACCAGTCTCTGCGCGATCAATTGGGAGGTTTGAGGCAGCAGATGGAAGAAAAGGAGGCCTCGCTGGAGGATTTTAAAAATCAAATTAAAATTAGTAAAATTGTAAACAACATACCGGTAGAAAATATAGCGTCTACTGAACTACGAAGCAGAATTGATAATTATATCAAAGATATCGATAAAATAATTACTTACCTGTCTGAATAATATGGATACACTTTCAATAAGGATAAAAATAGGAGATAGGGAGTACCCTATGAAAGTGAAGGCAGATGATGAGGCGAAAATCAGGCGGGCAGGTAAATTGATCAATGATAAATTAAAAAGATATAGAGAAGAATTTGGTTTGGATGATCGGCAGGATTTATTAGCCATGGTAGCTTTTGACTGCATGGTAGAGGCCTTGGAGGTAAATGAAGTGAATTCTGAGGACAGCGAGCAGATAGCTACGGCATTATCCCGTGTCAATAACCAATTGAAATCCATATTGTAATTATTATTCATCGTGCTCAGGACGATTTTTTTCGTGCCGGTAGGTCTTTTATTAACCTAAAATACCTATGGGAGAATCATTATACATTATCATTGCAGGCATAGCAGGCCTAGCAATCGGGGCAATTCTGGTAGGTTTCTTTTTAAAGAAAAACAATCAGAAAATAGAAGAAGAGGCCCAAGAGAAAGCCAAGAGTGTAATCCGGGAAGCAGAACTTACCGGAGAATCCATCAAAAAGGATAAAATCCTTGAGGCAAAGGAAAAGTACCTGAAATTAAAAGCGGACTTTGAAGATGAGGTGAATAAGAAAAAAAATATCCTTATCACCAATGAAGGAAAGCTGAAGCAAAGGGAGCAGATCCTTTCCAAGGAAATGGAACAGATCAAGCGCAAGGAGGCAGAGCTGGACAGCAAGAAGGAAAACCTCAATGCACAGCTCCATTCCGTACAAGTGAAAAAAGAAGAACTTGACAGGGTGACCAATCAGCGGATTGCCGATCTGGAGAAAGTGGCTTTGCTTACCAAGGAGGAAGCAAGGGACCAGCTGGTGGTGATGCTGAAGGACGAGGCGCATACCAAGGCTTCCTCGCACGTAAAGGATATTCTGGACCAAGCGAAACTTACCGCCACCAAACAGGCCAAAAAGATCGTTCTGGATACCATCCAAAGGACCGCTACCGAACATGCCATAGAGAACTGTGTGTCGATCTTTAATATCGAAAGTGATGATATCAAAGGGAAGATTATCGGACGTGAGGGTAGGAATATCAGGGCGCTGGAAGCAGCTACAGGTGTAGAGATTGTGGTGGACGATACTCCAGAAGCGATCATCATTTCGGGATTTGATCCGGTAAGAAGAGAGATTGCCAGGTTGTCACTGCACAGATTAGTACAGGATGGAAGGATCCACCCTGCCAGAATTGAGGAGGTTGTGGCCAAGACGGAGAAGAATATTGAGGAAGAAATCGTAGAGATCGGTGAAAGAACCTGTATTGATCTTGGCGTGCACGGCCTGCATCCTGAGTTGATCAGAATGGTGGGCCGTATGAGGTTCAGGTCTTCTTACGGACAAAACCTGCTTCAACACTCAAGGGAGGTAGCCAAGCTAAGTGCCACTATGGCTGCTGAAATGGGGCTAAATGCAAAGCTTGCCAAGCGTGCCGGCTTGCTTCATGATATTGGGAAGGTTTACCCTGAAGAAGCAGAACTTCCTCACGCTATCCTTGGTATGGAACTTGCCAAAAAGTACAAGGAGCATCCGGAAGTATGTAATGCCATCGGAGCGCACCACGATGAAATTGAGATGACTTCTATGATCTCTCCGATCATTCAGGCGTCGGATGCAATTTCCGGTTCCAGGCCAGGTGCAAGAAGGGAAATCATGGACAGCTATATCAAGCGTTTGAAGGATCTGGAAGATCTTGCCTTAAGCTTTGATGGAGTGAATAAATGTTTTGCTATGCAGGCAGGCCGTGAGCTGAGAGTATTGGTGGATGCTGAGAACGTGGATGACACCACTGCCGGCAAACTGTCTTTTGATATCTCGCAGAAGATCGAAAAAGAAATGCAATATCCTGGCCAAATAAAAGTGACCGTGATCAGGGAAATGAGAGCGGTGAATTACGCCAAATAAGGGGATTTAAAACTTCCATTGAGACCACAATCTTCATAAGAAGGTTGTGGTTTTTTTATGTTTGTGGGTGATTATCCAAGGATTAATGGTTCACGGATGCATTGAAAGGAATGGATTTATGCTTCAGCCTTGGTCCTTCTAGTTTCGGTATCCATTCCATTTTGTGTAACGTTATTTAGGGACGGGACATATGATCAAAAAAAAGCCTTCCGATTAATCGGAAGGCTTTATGCTGTAAATTGAAAAGGAGAGTACTATTAAATGTTTTCTAGTTCTCCGTTTTCAGCTTTTTCTACAAGTTCTTCATTTGCCGTAATGGCTACTTCTACCCTTCTGTTTTGGGCTCTTCCCGCTTCAGTGTCGTTGGTAGCTACTGGCATGCTTTCTCCCTGCCCCTCTGTGGCAAGACGTACATTAGAGATGCCTTGCATTTTCAGGTAGTTGGAGACAGAGTTGGCCCGTTTTTCAGAAAGGCTTTGGTTGTATTCGTCACTTCCCTTGCTGTCGGTATGGCCATAGATCATGATGTTGGTGTCAGGATAATCATTCAGGATTTTGGCCAGCTTCATGACGTTTTCCTGGGCCTGAGGGGTAAGTTGATAAGAGTCAAATCCAAACAGGATCCCGGAATCAAAGGTGATCTGAATGCCTTCGCCGACTCTTTCCACCTCCGCGTTTTCAAGCTCTTCCATTTCCTTTGCTTGTTTGTCCATGTACTTGCCTATTGCCGCGCCAGCCGCTCCACCAACTGCTGCCCCGATAACGGCACCTGCTGCGGTATTTCCTTTTTTGTTTCCGATTAGTCCTCCCAGGGCTCCCCCGGCTCCGGCTCCAATAGCTGCACCTTTTCCGGTATTGCTCCAATCAGCACAGCTAAAAAGAATAGATGCGCTTAACATAATTCCCATTAATGATTTTAACGTTCTCATGATTAAAAATTTATAGTTGGTTTAAATTTTTAAAACCTTCCTGGATCTTTGAAATTGCATCAAAGGAATCATCGAGGTTTATTACTCCTTTGCCAAATTTGTGCCAAAAACCATCTCCGCAGTCAATATATTGGCCCCGTTTTTTCGGCAATGCTTCCGTGGCCGTTTCATAATCATAATCGGGAAGGTAGATATTGGACAGTAATTGGCGGCTTTCGTCCCAATCCATTTCTTTGATCTCCCCATTGACCTCTACAATGACTTTGCGGACTGAAAATTTCACGGTCAGAATATATTCTGTGACAGATTCTTTGGTGATATCTCGGTACCTGATCGTCAAAGGCGCCTCTCGATGGTTGATCTCGTAAATGGCCTGGATGAATTCTTGGGTGAGCATGTGCCATTCTTCCTGGTTAAGGGGGATGCTTCTGGCGATTTTTCCATGGATATCTTTTCCCAGAATTTTTATTCCACCATTTTCATCCAAGTCTTTTTTGTTGGACCATTTGCTGGAAGCATAACAGGATTTTATGGGATTTTCCCAGACTTTTGGCAATTCTCCCACAAACTCAAAATCATCATCCACATTAAATCCTTCGGATAGAATTTCTTCTTCGGATAATTCTTCCCTATCAGTATAATGGATGCTGAACTGGGTGTTGATGAAGTCTTTTTCAAAGCCAATCTTTAATTTGAAGACATTGCTGAAGGGAGGGGGGACTATTCCTGAGTTAAATTCTATTTCCAGTCTTTTGATATCGTCGGATTTAAGAAACATTGTTGATACTACTTGGGAGTTGTTTGAAATGGGCTTGCATTTATTTAAATGCAAAATTATGGTTTTCTGGAGAAATATTGGCGTAATTTTGCGCACAAAAACAGCGAGGTATGGAAAACCTGTATGAAGCTATCGCCAACGGGCTTTATGAAAAAGGTTGGTATATAGTCGATCGATTTATTTCCGATGATTTTAGGCGTGAGCTTTTTGAGGAACAGCAGGAGATATTGTTTCATGGCCAATTCAGGCATGCGGGGGTAGGTAAAGGAGAAGGGTTTCAGATAAAACCGGAAATCAGGAGCGATAAGGTGTTTTGGATGAACCACCTTGAGCTGACCCCTTTACAGGCCAAATATTGGGAGAAAATGGAAAGCATCAGGGAAGGTGTCAATCAGCGTTGCTTTCTAGGCTTACGTTCTTTTGAGGCTCATTTTGCCATGTACCCTCCCGGGTCTTTTTATCTCCGCCATTTGGACCAATTCCAAAACGTAAAGTACCGGGTAGTGACCACGATTTTGTATTTGAACGATGAGTGGTCTGAGGAGGATGGAGGAGCTCTGAGGATGTACCTGCCAAATGAAGATGGGGAGGAAACCGTTTTTGATGTTTATCCCGAAGGCGGCAAGTTAGTGGTTTTTATGAGCGGGGAAATTCCTCATGAGGTTTTGCCTACCCGAAAAGAAAGGGTAAGTGTTACTGGCTGGTTAAGAGATGTGGAGTACTAACTATTGGGTTGGACCTGAAGATAAGACAACTTAGTTAATCGGATCGATTTTTTTCTATTGGCGAATTAGAATTCAGGTCGGATTTTGCTGTAAAAAAACAAAGCCTGTGAATCAATCGAATCACAGGCTTTGTTTCATTTATATGTTTTGAAGGATTATGCTTCCACATTAAGTGCTTTAGCCATTACCTCACCGATTTCCGCTGGTGATTCAGCTACATGGATGCCGTTCTCTCTCATAATTCTCATTTTCGCTTCTGCAGTATCATCAGCTCCACCAATGATAGCGCCGGCATGTCCCATTCTTCTGCCTGGAGGTGCTGTTTGGCCAGCAATGAAACCTACAACTGGCTTCTTGTTACCATCAGCTTTGATCCATCTTGCTGCTTCAGCTTCATAATTACCGCCGATTTCACCGATCATAACGATAGCATCTGTTTCTGGGTCTTCCATCAATAGCTGTACGGCCTGCTTGGTAGACGTACCAATGATAGGGTCACCTCCGATACCGATCGCAGTGGATACACCTAAGCCCGCTTTTGCGATTTGGTCAGCAGCCTCATAAGTAAGCGTTCCCGATTTAGAAACAATCCCCACTCTGCCTTGCTTGAACACGAAACCGGGCATGATACCCACTTTGGCTTCGCCAGGAGTAATGACTCCAGGACAGTTAGGGCCGATCAAAATGGCGCCTCTCTCTTTGATGTAAGGCTTGGCCACCATCATATCTTTTACGGGAATTCCTTCAGTAATGGCGATGATTACTTTAATACCAGCATCAGCAGCTTCCATGATTGCGTCAGCAGCAAAGGCAGGTGGAACAAATATAATTGAGGTATCAGCTCCAGTTGTATTTACAGCTTCAGCTACAGAGTTGAAAACAGGCTTGCCCAAATGGGTGTTGCCGCCTTTTCCTGGAGTTACACCGCCAACTACATTGGTACCGTACTCAATCATTTGTTGCGCGTGAAACGAACCCTCGGATCCAGTAAAGCCCTGGACGATTACTTTGGAATCTTTATTTACTAAAACACTCATGATGCTATTTTTAAAGTTCGGATACAAAAATAAAAGATTAAGACCTAGTACAAAAAAGAAAAGGAAAAACATTGTCAAATTTAATTAATTTAAAAAGATGTTTTTCCAGTTTTAGGAAGACCCTAAGGAGAGATAAAATGCCTTCACTGTTTGTTTTGAGGTGTTTTTTGAGGCTTGATTTCTTGACGGTTCATGTAAAACAATTATAAGTCGATTAAATTAAGAGTCAAGACAAAAGATAAATAGAAGGGAGTCCCCTATAGAAAAGCATTCAGTGTTGCTAAAAAAGAGAATGGCCTCAGTCTGTAGTTGAAATGCAAATGGGATGTTTCGAAGGTGTTGAAAAACGCAGTAAGTAGGGGGAGAAAGGTCAAGTAGCGTTAAAATTGCCCGTCAATTAATTAATATTGTTAATATTGTGAAGAAATTTATTTAAGGGCCATTTTTGACATAAACTACAATCTATGCTAGCACTGAAAATACTAATAGTGGAAGACGATAATGTATCCGCTCTTCTGCTAAAAAAAGCGCTGGAGAAGAACCATCATGAAATTTTGGGCGTAGCAGCAACCGGTGAAGAAGCGCTGGAAATGATGGACAACAGTATAGTGGATTTGGTGATGATGGACATTAATCTGGGAGGGGAACTTGATGGCATCAAGACCACTGAAATTATCAATGAAAAATACCGCATCCCGGTGGTTTACCTGACTGCTAGCTCTGATGAGGCCACCCTCCAAAAGATTGCAGGAACCAACCCCAGTGCTTATGTCATCAAGCCCTTTAATATTAGGGAGCTCAATATGATGATTGAGCTGGCTATTTTTAAGGATAAAAAGGAGAAAGAGCTGCAGAAACTGAACAATGAGCTGGAAGAAAAGGTGAGAAAGCGGACTGCAGATCTCAAAGAGGCCAACCGAGAGCTCAAAAAAGCGCTTGAAAAGGAACGGGAGATCGGAGAATTGAAGTCCAGGATTGTTCAGAACGTATCGCATGGTTTTAAGACTCCTTTGACTTCCATCTTGAGCTCTGCCCAGTTGCTGCAGATTTATGCCGAAAAGGACCATCCCTTGAAGCAGAAGTTTATGAAGCATTCCAAGAAGATCGAAAACTCGGTAAGGAACCTGAACAGCCTGTTGACCTCTGTTTTGTTTTTTGGAAAAGCTGATGCCGATAAGATTGATTATAAACCGGCGAGGTTTTTTACAGCGGCTTTTTTTAATGAAGTTTTGGATGTGGTGAAAGCCAATAATGACAATGAAGTGACGATCAACACTTCCTTTACCAATGTGCCAAAGACCATGAAGTCCGATACCGAGTTGCTCTATCAGGTATTTGAGAACTTATTGTCAAATGCCGTCAAGTATTCAAAAGAAAAGGGGGTGGTTGATTTCAGCGTAAAGGTGGAGGACAATATATTGGAAGCAGAAGTAAAAGACAATGGTATAGGCATCCCCGAGAAAGAGCAGTCGCAATTGTTTGATCGGTTTTTTAGGGCAAAAAATGTAGGGATTACAGAAGGTTCCGGTTTGGGGCTGTCCATCGTCAAGAAATGTGTAGACGTGCTCAAAGGTGAAATCTCCATGGAAAGCAAGGCGGGAGAAGGCTCGACTTTTGTTGTAAAGATTCCCATGGATTAATCCGGATTAGGTATGATATTGGTGCAAGATATTTCATTTCAGTATGGTGGGGCTTCTCCCATTGAAATACCAAAAATAGCGCTGGAGCAAGGCCAGGAATTACTGATTTTAGGTAAGTCTGGAAGCGGAAAAACTACTGTGCTGAACATTTTAGGAGGTTTGCTCAGGCCTCAGTCAGGAAAGGTAATGATAGATAACAAGGATTTGTATGCGCTGAAGGGAGCTTCATTGGACAAGTTCAGAGGTGCAAATATCGGCATGGTCTTTCAAAAGCCCCATATCCTGGGGCCTCTTACGGTGGGAGAAAATTTACAGCTGGCCCAATATTTTTCTGCCAAAGCTGATCGGAAGATGATTGATAAAATTCTCGCCGACTTAGGTATTGATCATAAGAAACATGCAAAAGTAAGTGAGTTAAGTGAAGGTGAGGCACAGCGGGTATCTATTGCCCGGGCACTGGTGAATAACCCTAAGGTTATCCTGGCGGATGAACCTACGGCAAGTTTGGATGATGAGAATGCAGCCTTGGTCATCAAAATGCTCAAAGAGCAGGCCCAAAAGATGCACTCGGCGCTGATTGTAGTTACACACGACCAAAGGGTGAAAGATCATGTGGGCAATCATATTACGATGGGAGGTGACAGATGAACATGATAAAACTTAGCTGGAAATATTTGGTTTCCAAACCACTTAACACTGGCTTGAATATCTTGTTACTTGCTTTGGGCCTGGCCATTATAACTGTACTGCTATTGATGCAGCACCAATTTGAAAACCAGATGAGCAAGGATGCGGAGGGAGTCGATTTGGTGGTAGGGGCAAAAGGCAGTCCTTTACAGCTTATTCTGTCCAGTGTATACCATATCGATTTTCCTACGGGAAATATTGACTTGAAGGAGGCCAAAGGGATTTCCAGAAATCGCTTGATCAAAAAATCCATACCTCTGGGGCTTGGGGATAATTATCAAGGCTATCGCATTGTAGGGACCAACCATGACTACCTGGATTTATATGGAGTGAGTTTTTTAGAGGGAAAGGCCTGGGAAAAGCCATTTGATGTAGTGCTGGGAAGCGATGTGGCTCAAAAACTGGGGATGAACGTAGGGGATACCTTTTCAGGATCACATGGTATCGGTAGTAGCAGCCACGAACATGATCACCACGATTATGTGGTCACGGGTGTTTTGGCTCCATCTGGGAAGGTGGTGGATAAACTGGTGTTGACGAGCTTAGAGTCCGTTTGGTTTACCCATGATGAAGAGGAAGAGCACGATCATGCGGCGATGGAGAAGGATGTGGTCAAAAGAGGTTTTCCAAGTACAGATGAGGATAGGGAGGTGACGACGTTGTTGATTCAGTATAGAGGTCCAATGGCGGCCGTTCAACTTCCGCGATTTATCAATAGCCGCAGTTCGTTGCAGGCTGCATCTCCCACATTTGAGATAGCGAGGCTGTTTGAGCTCCTTGGGGTAGGGATCAAACTGGTTAAAGGCTTGGCTTTTGTCATTATTTTCATCGCAGGTTTGGGCATATTCATTGCCCTATATAATTCTTTAAAAGAAAGAAAGTACGATTTGGCCGTTATGAGAACCATTGGAGCCTCTAAAGGGCAGTTGTTCCTGCACATAGTACTGGAAGGGCTGATCCTCACTTCACTGGGGGCAGTGGTAGGGATAGGTATGGGGCACCTTTTTCTTTCAATATTGGTTATTGGGCAGGAGCAAGGGGCGCTAAGTGGAATATCAGCATGGGTGTTTATGAAAGAAGAAGCTTTGATTGTCCTCTATGCGGTCAGCGTAGGGGTAGTGGCTTCTCTCATACCGGCCTTAGGCGCTTACCGAACAGATATTGCCAAACAATTGACCAAATAGTAACAGAGATAAATTATGAGATTAACGTTTAGTATTTTAGTTGCTTTTTTGCTTTTACCTATCGGTTTTGCCAAGGCTCAGGAGGGCAGTGTGTGGAAGACCTTGACTGAGGTAAACTATGAAATCGGAGAGGATGAATATGGAGAACTTTATTTACCGGTGTTCAGCGAAAAGATAAAGAAGCTGGAAGGGACGGAAGTGTCGGCCGAAGGCTATATTATCCCTTTTGAGGGGATGTTTAAGCCGGAGCACATTATCCTTTCATCATTGCCTTTGGCCGAATGCTTTTTCTGCGGATCGGGAGGTCCTGAGACGGTCATGGAAGTGATGATGAAGGATCCAATTGAGTACACTTCCAAGAGGGTAAAAGTCAAAGGGAAACTTAAACTCAATGCCAAGGATCCCGAAAAGCTGATGTATATTTTGACGGATGCGGAGCTGATATTGTAAAGAAAAACGCCATTATAATTTGGCGTTTTTCTTTTCCATGACTTCAAAGGCAGCCATCAACTTTTTGGTGCTTTCCCCCACCAGTCCTGAACCCACAGGCTGTCCGTCTATTTGGGTAATGGGGAGGATGCGTTTGGTGGTGCTGCTCATAAATATTTCGTCTGCCTCCAGTAGCTCGTCCAGCCGGGTGTCCCGGACTTGAATAGCGCTGTCCAGTTCCAGTATTCTTTTTCGGGTGATCCCCATCAAAATGTTCTGTTTAGGGGTGCTGATGGTTCCGTTCTTTACGATAAAAATGTTACTTCTAGAGCTTTCAGAAATCAGGCCATTGTGGTGGTAAAGTACATCTTCGGCTTTCTTTTCTTCCCATTCCGCACTTAGGTACACTGGCAGTGCATAATTGGTGGTTTTAATTTCGGGGATCGGCCTGATGTATTCGGCGGTGAGCAGGTTCACTCCTTTAGAATATTTTTGGGCTGAGGGCATCAGCAATTCTTCACAGAAGATGAATAAACTGCTGTCTGAGGGAGAGAAGTGGTTTTCTGAAACTCCACCTGAAATAACCATTCTAATGCCCCCTTGTTCCAGGCTGTTTTTGTCAATAAGCTCTGTGATGATACTTTTTAATTGATTGTCGTCATATTTCAACGTAAGGTGGGCCCTTTCTGATGACTGGATAAATCTGTTCAGGTAATCGTCCAAAAACAAAGCGCGGTAATTTACCGTCCTGAAGAAATCAAAAACACCGTATCCTCTGATCAATCCAATGTCCAATGGATGCAGGCTGGCATTCTCGCTTTTTATGATTTGGTCCTTAGCAAAACAAAATGGTTTCATATTGGTATTCGTATTGTTTTAGTTTTATATTTGCAATCATGTTGCATAAAATTAAGAAAAGCTCTTTTTCCAATTCTGATGTAATCGGCTTCACCGCCTCAATGACCTGTCTGGTACACTGTATGGTTTTTCCTGTTTTGGTGTCCTTAGGATTTGTTCTGGACCATGACAATCACCCCAACGCACATTTCTGGGATTATGTTTTTGTCCTGCTGGCCATTTATGCCGTTTACCAGACCAATAAACATCAAAAACTTGCCACAGTAAAAATAAGTTTTTGGGTGGTAGTTTCTTTATTTTCCACCAGTATTCTTTTGCATGATTGGCACCCCGCTATGATTTATATTTCCGTAGCAGCCTCCATAGTGCTCATAGGCTTGCACGTCTTTAGCTGGTTTAGCGGCAGAAAGTGCAGTGTTTTGAAGAAATAGTTTTTTATTGAAATGAATTTGCTGAAATTTAGCCGTTTTAAAAAAAATACAGATGTCATGAAAACCTTCTCAAAACTGGTAATACTAGGTGGAATAGTAATGGCCCTTGCGTCCTGTAACAGCGGAAAAGGGGAAGTGGAGAACTTAAAGAGTGAAGTGATCGGTATCCATGATGAGGTGATGCCTCTTATGGGAGAACTTAAATCGGAACAAAAACGCATACAACAAAAGGCGGATGAACTGGAGAGAGCGGATTCCGTGGCCAACAGGAGTGATGTTGAGCATTTGCGAGGAGTTGTGGTTAAGCTTGATGAAGCCTACGAGGGGATGTTTGTCTGGATGAGGCAGTATAGTGGAGAGCTCGAAGGGATGGAGGAAAAAGAGGCCATCAGTTATCTGAGCGATCAAAAAGAGTTGGTGGTCAAGGTCAATGAAGATATAAAAAAGGCCTTGGAAGAGGCGGGCAAAATAGAGGAGTAAGGCTGTTGCTTACTCCTCTAAATATTTTTTGACAGCATTGGCATCGATCAGTTTTTCCGAATTCCCAAATACGGAAAAGATATAGGTGGCGATTTCGGCTATTTCTAAATTGGATAAATGCGGATTACCTGGCATGGGTTGATTATACCCGATACCATTGACGGTGATTTCACCTTTGAGACCGTTTTTGATGATGTTGACCGTGCGCCCCACGTCTTCGGACATGTAGTCCGCGTTTTTTAGCGGAGGGATCAGCTGTCCCAGTCCCGTACCGTTTTTTTGGTGGCAGTTTGCACAGTAATTTTCATAGAGTGTTTGGCCTTCCACAGCATATTGGCGGGTTTTGAGGTCCTTGATGTCATTTAACGAAATACGATCTTCCCCATTCTTCTTTCCCTTATCACAGCTCCCCAAAAGGGACAGGGAGAAAAGTAAAAAGAGTACATTAAACCCCTTTCTCATTTTTGTTCAACAGTTTAGGAATGTCTTTAATAAGTTTGTCCACCTGGTCTTCTTTGGTGCCGTCATACACACCTCGGATTCGTCCTTTTTGATCAATCAATATAAAGGCTCCACTGTGAAGAAATCCACCGGGTTCATTCTTGTCTTCCATGGCAGTGGCCAGATAGCTGGTTTGGCCTATCTCAAAGATTTTTTCCTGCTCCCCGGTGAGAAAGTGCCAAGTGGAGGCGTCTTCTATTCCCAAGCGTACTGAATAGTCTTTTAATACCTTTTCGGTGTCAAAAGTAGGGTCTATGGAGTGACTTAATATCTGGAAATCAGGATGGCTTTTGAATTTTTCGTAGACCCTGAGCATTTGTGTCTTCATTACCGGACAAATGGTCGGGCAGGATGTAAAGAAGAAGTCCGCCACATATACCTTTCCTTTTACCTCATTATTGGTAATGGTATTGCCATCCTGGTTCGTAAAAGAGAAGGGGGCAATGGTATGATAAATGGTATCCGTAACCTTATTGCCATCTACTGTTTTTTCTTCTGTTTCCTTAAAACCTAAAAATGGCAATTCCTTGTTGTCTGATTTGGAGGTGCAGTTCCAAACCAGTAAAACACTGGCAAGTAGTGTTAAAAGGACGAGGTGATGTTTTAGCATTTTTATCAATTTTTTGACGAAGACTTGATGTTTCTACTCTTTTCGCGTTGCTTTTTGTAAATTTTTATGCCTGCCATCAGTAATCCGCTGAAGAGCAACAGCCCTACCAGTCCCCAAGCCATGTTGACGAGGTTTTTCAGGACAATTAGGAATACAATCGCAAATAAGAGGATTGTGGCAGCTTCATTCCAGATCCTGAGTTTGGTGGAGCTCCATTTGGCGATGCCATTTTGAAGGTCTTTGTAGATGCTGTGGCACATGAAGTGATAGATGTACAGCAGGGCTACGAAGCCCAGTTTGGCGTGCATAAAGCCCATTTCCAAATATCCCCAACGGAAAGAAAGCGTCCAGGTTCCGAAAATCAGGGTTAAAATAGCGGAGGGCCAGGTGATTCCCAGCCAAAGCCTTTTGGCCATTAGGGCGAGTTGCGGTGAGAGGATTTTTTGTTCTTCAGGGCTCCTTTCCAGTGTTTCGGTTTGATAAATAAACAACCTGACGATATAAAAAAGGCCTGCAAACCAAGTGACAATAAATATTATATGTAGTGCTTTTACATATTCAAACCCCATATCCAAATTTTTCCCCTAAATTAATGGTTTAAGGGTAAACAACCTTGTATAACTATGAAAACTAAACGGCTCTATTACCTGCTCGGCCTAGCAGTGTCGGTACTGATAGTATGGATGGTCAGTGATACTTTTACACAGCCTGGGGTCAGCGATCTTTCCATGGAATTTGTGGAGAAGGCAAAGTACAGGAATGAAAACAATACGGGGCCTATCAAAAGGGTGTATGCGGTGGCCGTAACGGACACCCTTTGGGCAGAAATGGAGAAGTATGGCCGCTTGATGCCACATACCAAATATGGAAATACCCAGGTGTATTTCTTTTTGGGTGAAATGAATACGCCTTTAAAAGTAGAAGAAGCGATGCCCTATTTTGAGAAACAATTTGAAGAGCATTGTGTAGGCAGGTTTGAAAAGAAGGCCATGGGGGAGGAAGGTTTTAAGAAATATCCCTTTGGACGCTAGGGCTGTTTTGTTCTGAAAAATAAATGATAAATTTTTGATGTTGAAATCCAATAGGGAAAGATTGAGCCCTGAACAGTACTGTGAGGGTATCCGGAAAGGAGACCGGGCGATGCTCTCCCGCGCGATTACATTGGTGGAGAGCAAACTTGAAAGTGATCAGGAGTTGACGGATCAGGTGATTGACATGGTGATGCCATTTACTGGAAACAGTATCAGGGTAGGAATAACCGGAGCACCAGGGGTCGGTAAAAGTACTTTTATAGAGTATTTTGGACAGCTGCTTCTGCAAAAGGGGCATAAGCTGGCTGTCCTGACGGTGGATCCTTCCAGTGTGCATTCAGGAGGAAGCATTTTGGCAGACAAGACCCGGATGGAAGTGCTAGCAAAGTCACCCAAAGCATTTATCCGTCCTTCGCCCAGCGCGCGAAATTTAGGAGGGGTGGGCGCCAAGACCAGAGAGGCCTTGCTGTTGTGTGAGGCTTCAGGGTATGATGTTGTTTTGGTGGAAACGGTAGGCGTAGGGCAGTCTGAGGTGACCGTGAAGGAGATGGTTGACTTTTTCCTGTTTCTGGTCCAGCCAGGTGCTGGGGATGAATTGCAAGGGGTGAAAAGAGGGATAATGGAGATGGCTGATGCCATAGCGGTCAATAAAGCTGATGGAGACAACCTGGCCAGCGCTAAACAAACTCAGCTTGAGCTGTCCGAGGCCTGTAAGTTATTGCCCTTAGGCCAAGAAGACTGGTCGGTAAAAGTGGAGTTAGTTTCGGCATTGGAACAAAATGGCTTGGAGAAAGTGTGGGAATTGATCTTACAGTTTATGGATAAGATGAAGAAAAACGGTTTTTTTGAATCCCATCGAGCTGAACAACGGATTCACTGGTTTTACACACATGTTCAGCAAACCCTGGAAGATAGATTTTACCAAAGTCCGCAAATAAAGGACAGCGTGGAACGTGTATTGACAGAAGTGAAAAATGGTCAAGCTTCGCCTAAATCTATGGCAAGGAATTTGGTAGAGGGGTTTTTAAAAAAATAGTTGATTACAGATGATGTCTTTTAAAATGATCAAGCTTGCAGTAGCTTTTTTTGTATTGTTTTTTGGCCTAACAGCCTGCGCTCAAAATAAGCGGGAAAAAGCGGATATTTTGGGTTTTAAGGAAGCTGTCTTTCAGAAAAGTGCCTGTGTTGGAGAAGAGGAAACCTGCGCTGAGGTGAAAATAAACTACCCTGAGTTTACCGGGCCCCGAGAGCTTTCGTCTTGGTTAAACCTCCATGTAAAAGAGCAGTTGCTAATGTATTTGACTTGGGGTGAAACGGCAACGGCGGCGGATAGTCTGGGAGCAGCGGCTGATATGTTTTTGGACGAATTTGTGGCATACGGAACCGAATTTCCTGAATCAGTTCATGGCTGGTTTAATCAGGTAGAAGGGAAGGTCAATGTGCTGGAAGGGAATTTGCTTTCTATGGTTTTCTCCAACAGTACTTATACAGGAGGAGCGCATCCTAACCACACCGTGTTGTTTATGAATTTTGATCTGGAGGAAAGGTATTTGTTGAAAAACGGAGACATAATTCTGGACGAGCCCGCATTGTTTAAAATGGCAGAGGAGGCTTTTCGTGAATACCATGAGGTGGATCCAGAGGTGAGTTTAGAGGAGGATGGTAGGTTTTTCCTTCAGGAAGGCAGTTTCTTTCTCCCCAAAGCGATGGGGTATGAGGACGGGAATTTCATAATGGTCTATAATAGTTATGAAATAGGTCCTTATTCCATGGGACAGACGGAGTTGAGTTTTCCGCTAAAAGACTTAAAGGGAATTGTACGACAGTAAAAAAGGGGATAGCCCCCTTTTTTAGTATGATCTCATTTTGAATTTTTTACGTTGTTCGTTGATGGCATTCCTAAAAGCAGTATCTGTTTCCATTAGGTCATTGACGGTTTGAACGGCGTGAATCACGGTACTGTGGTCCCTTCCCCCGAAGTGATAGCCTATGGATTTTAAGGAATGATTGGTGAATTCCTTAGAGAAATACATGGCCACCTGACGGGCCACCACGATTTCTTTTTTACGTGTTTTGGCCTTCAGGTCATCCAGCTTTATGCCGTAGTAATCAGAGACCGTTTTCTGGATGAAATCAATTCCAACCTCTGTCTCAATGTCCTTAACGATGTTTTTCATGATCGTTTTGGCCAATCCAAGATCGATCTCTACGCGGTTGAGTGAGGCGTGTGCAATCAAAGAAATCAATACCCCTTCAAGCTCCCTGATATTGGTGTCTACTGTATAGGCCAGGTATTCAATGACATCATCCGGTATGTAAATGCCCTCAGTTTGCATTTTGCGTTTGATGATGGCCACCCTGGTTTCAAAGTCCGGCATGTGCAGGTCGGCAGTCAGGCCCCATTTAAAACGGGACAGCAGCCTTTCTTCAAGCCCTTTGAGGTCCTTTGGTGGACAGTCAGAGGTCATGATAATCTGCTTCTTGCTTTGATGGAGGTGGTTAAAGATGTGGAAAAACATTTCCTGCGTTCGGTCTTTGCCAGCAAGAAACTGAATGTCGTCAATGATCAACACATCCACCTGCATGTAAAAGTTGGTAAAGGTTTTGACATTACCGTCTTTAATGGAGTCCATGAATTGGTTGACAAACTTTTCTGAGGATACATACAGGACAAATTTTTCCTCAGGGCCGTTTTTGATTTCGTTGCCTATGGCCTGAACCAAGTGGGTTTTTCCAAGACCTACCCCGCCATAAACCATCAAAGGGTTAAAAGAGGTGACCCCAGGTTTGGTGGCAACGGCATAACCTGCAGAGCGGGCCAATCGATTGCAGTCTCCTTCTATATAAGAATTAAAGGTGTAATTAGGATTGAGGTTGGACTGTAGCAAGGCTTCACTGTCCAGGGTTTTCATATCAAAAGGACTCCTGCGTTCTTGCTGATCTATTTTGTCCGGGCTTTTCTTTTTATTCGGACTGATATTCCCCTGTGGGTAGCTCACTACATAGGGCTGGTTTTGGGAGTTACCACGGTCCACGACCACGGCATATTCCAATTTGCCATTGGGGCCAAGGATATTCTTAATGGCAAGCTTAAGTACCTGGACATAATTGTCTTCCAGCCACTCATAAAAAAATTGACTTGGAACTTGAATGGTAAGCACAGAGCCCTCCAGTCTAACCGGGTTTATTGGTTTAAACCAGGTGGAAAAACTCTGTTCGTTTACGTGCTCTTCTATGACACGTAAACACTCGTCCCATACTGCTTTTGCCTCTGAACTCATTTAGAATTGGTTACAAGAAAGAATTTAAGATTTCCCACTTCACCATAGAAGGGCAACAAATTTGGGGAAAATATATCTAAATTAAAAATCAAAATTTTCTTGACTTAGCTTGTGTTTGGCTTAGGGATCATCTTAATAATTAATCTTTTAATTTTTTGTTTTTTTTAAGTTGATTGATCAATTCATCAAGCGGGAACACCCACTTTCATTCTCTTACTATAATGGGACTTTTAATCTGTACCATATTTGGGTAAATTATGCAGGATGGCTATGGCAAGGATAGCCCGCTACTTTATCGATCTACCAATTTGGAATATACAAAAAAAATGGAGGAATTAGAACAGCTATTGTTGAACCCGAAATATTCATTAGCTTATCTACGCCACGGCGCACAAGTATTACGGACTGATCCGCGGCGGATAAAATCAGTCGCTTTGCTTCTGTTTTCGACTCTGCCTGGCGGCTAGACAGGTTTACCATCCGCCGCGGCCTCAGTCTCCAAACAGCCTGATTTTCTTGCATTTTCAGCCTGTCCCGACAGTAGTCGGGACAGGCTACTACGATCACTTATGAATAATCCGGGTTGAAGAGACCAAGGGGTTAGATCATCTCGATTAAAAATGTTATTTTCATAACAAAGCCGAATCGTAACAAATGGTGTGTCGAAAACAATTTACCCAGATATGACTCAAAAATCTTTTTATGGATTTCCCTTTCCCACTAAAGCGGAATGGATCACACAAGCCTTAAGGGACACCAATTTGGAAAAGGCCGAGCAGTTGGCGTATTGGAATAAGGTCGAAGAAATTAAAGTGCCTCCTATTTTTACACAGGAGGATATTCAGGGACTTGAGTGGCTAGTGAAATATGACAACCTTTTGTCACCATCCAACAGCCAGGGAAATGAAAGCGGGTGGGAGAATGTTGCCACTATTGATCTTGATGAAGAAGCACAAAGTGGAATTGAACAGACCTTGAATTTAGGGATAGATGGAGTGATTCTAAGCTGGTCGGGCAAAGGGGATTTAAAAGAGCTGTTAGCAGGAGTTTCGCCGGAATATATCTCCATCTGGCTTAAACCTAAGATAAAACAAATGGAGGTGCTCAAGGGGTTTTTAAAGTGGTTTGAGGGTGAGGGACTTCCCGTGGAAACTTTGAGGGGAGGTTTTTTATTTGACCCTCTATCGGGTCTTTTGGAAAAGGTAGGGGCAGAAGAAACTGGACAGATGCTGAACGAGATCAATAAGCTTACCCGGAAGTATCCACGGTTTATAGGGCACTGTGTGGATTTTGGTGTTTATCTGGACGCCGGGGGAAATACGGTGCAGCAACTGACTTACGGTCTAGGGGTAATGATCGAAAGCATGGACATGCTGCATAAGCGAGGAGGGAGAGCCCAGGATTTCTTGGATAATTTCTTTGTAAGTGCAGGAGTAGGTGGCGATTATTTTTTTAACATCGCCAAGCTGAAGGTTTTACGGATTTTGATTGGACAAATTGCATCTTTATACGGAGTGAAAGTCGATCCAGGTAAACTGAAGGTCTTTGTGTCCACGGCGATTTGGAACAAATCCCATTTGGAGATGGAGACCAATATGGTGAGAAATACCCTGGAAGCCATGATGGCTGTACAAGGAGGGGCAAATGTAATCTATGTAAGGCCTCACGATTTTCTGACAGGGAACATCCATCTTCGCTCGAAGAGGATCGCCACCAATGTCTCCAATATTCTCAAAATGGAAGGGCATTTTGATAAGGTGGCGGACCTAACTGCAGGGTCCTACTACCTCTATTATTTGCAGGATACCATTTATAATAAGGTAGTGGAAAGGTTAAAATCGTTGGAAGAGCAGGGGGGCTGGCAAGCTGCGTTCGAATCGGGGAGCATTCAGCGCGAGGTTAGAAAGGTCAGGGAGAGGCAAGTGGATGAAATGCTGGAGGGGGAGAAGATTTTAGTAGGAGTAAATGCTTACTCATCCGGAGTAGAGGTGGAGACGGACAGCATGTGGACAAATCGGATTGAAGCCGAGAGGCAATTGCTGCCCGTCGTTAAAAGTTTAATGTTTGCAAATCGTAAAGTCCAAAAGTCATGAGGCCGGATTTAAATTTATTGAAAAAAGAAGCCCAAGGGGAATTCAAAAAGGGGCTAAGGGAAGAATGGAAATCTCCTGAGGGAGTTGCTGTGCCCTATTCTTTTGAAGCAGGGAACCGGCAGGAGTGGGGGCATCTAGGCTATGGGGCAGGTATAGCTCCCTATCTGCGCGGGCCTTACAGTACGATGTACTTTAGCAGGTCTTGGACCGTAAGGCAATATGCAGGGTTTTCTACAGCGACCGCCTCCAATGAGTTTTATAGGAAAAACCTTTTGGCAGGACAAAAGGGATTGTCGGTGGCTTTTGACCTGGCCACCCATAGAGGCTATGATTCGGATCACCCCAGGGTTTCCGGAGATGTGGGGATGGCAGGGGTGGCAATAGATTCAGTGGAAGATATGAAGGTGCTTTTTGATCAAATACCGCTGGATAAAATGTCGGTTTCTATGACCATGAACGGAGCGGTGATTCCTGTCATGGCATTTTATATTGTGGCGGCAGAGGAGCAGGGCGTACAACCAGCGCTTCTTAAAGGAACCATCCAAAATGATATTTTGAAGGAGTTTATGGTCAGGAATACCTACATCTATCCTCTGAAGCCTTCTATGCGCATCATCGCGGATATTTTTGCTTATACTGCCGAACATATGCCGAATTTTAATTCCATCTCAATTTCAGGTTATCACATGCATGAGGCAGGGGCAACGGCTGATTTGGAGCTGGCCTATACTTTGGCGGATGGGCTTGAGTACGTAAGGGCAGGGTTGAAGGCAGGGCTTAAAATGGATGATTTTGTACCGAGGCTGTCATTTTTCTGGGGGGTGGGGATGAACCATTTTATGGAAATTGCTAAAATGAGGGCCGGGCGGCTTTTATGGGCGAAATTGATGGAAGGTTTTTCCCCGAAAAATCCCAAATCCCAGATGTTGAGGGCGCATTGTCAAACCTCAGGCTGGTCACTTACCGAACAGGATGCTTTTAACAATGTGAGCAGAACGACCATTGAGGCAATTGCGGCGGTTTTGGGGCATACCCAGTCCCTGCATACCAATGCCTTTGATGAAGCCATGGCCTTGCCAACTGACTTTTCCGCAAAAATAGCCAGGAATACTCAGCTCGTGTTAAGGGAGGAATTGGGCTTGACCCGGACCGTAGATCCACTAGGGGGCGGGTATTATTTGGAGTACCTAACCGATCAGCTGGTGGATAAAGCCTGGGGCCATATCCAAGAAGTGGAAAGGGCTGGGGGGATGGTCAAGGCTTTGGAACTGGGCTTCCCCAAGCGTAAGATTGAAGAGGCTGCAGCCAGAAAGCAGGCGCGGATAGAAAGCGGGCAAGAGGTGATCGTTGGGGTGAATAAGTTTAAGGTGGAAGAAGACCATGATTTTGAAATTCTTGAAGTGGATAATGAGCAGGTAAGGAAAGAGCAGGTGCAGCGACTTCAGGAAATAAAAGCCAGCAGGGATGAAAAGGCCGTGGAGGAGGCACTCGAAGATATTACGCAGGCTGCCGGGAGCGGAGAAGGAAATTTGCTGGACTTGGCTGTAGTGGCCGCCAGAAGAAGGGCTACTTTGGGTGAAATATCATATGCTATGGAAAAAACGTTTGGAAGGTATAAAACGAGCGGTAAAGCGCTATCGGGAGTGTATGGAAAAGAAGCTGGCCAGAGCGAATGGTTCAAGAAAGCACAGGGCTTAGCGGTAGAATTTGAAGCCATTGAGGGAAGAAGGCCAAGGATTTTGATCGCCAAAATGGGGCAGGATGGTCATGATAGAGGGGCAAAGGTCATAGCCTCGGGCTTTGCAGACATGGGGTTTGACGTGGATATAGGGCCTTTGTTTCAGACTCCGGAAGAAGTGGCTAGGCAAGCAGTGGAAAATGATGTCCATCTGGTCGGGGTTTCTTCTTTGGCCGGCGGACATAAAACACTGGTCCCCTTACTGGTGGAGGCACTCAAAAAAGAAGGGAGGGATGATATCAAAGTAGTCGCTGGAGGGATTATCCCGGCAAAAGATCAAGAAGTGTTGCTCGCGTCAGGGGTGATGAAGGTCTTTGGTCCAGGGACGGTGTTGCCAAAAGCAGCTAT
Organism: Echinicola sediminis; assembly: GCF_054777495.1. Taxonomy (NCBI): domain Bacteria; kingdom Pseudomonadati; phylum Bacteroidota; class Cytophagia; order Cytophagales; family Cyclobacteriaceae; genus Echinicola; species Echinicola sediminis. The sequence goes on from NZ_BAAHAP010000018.1 coordinate 59,571, forward strand.
TGAGATTCTTGAAGAATTAATGGAGTAATTAACGATTTGAATAGTCAATTGAAACAGTTTTTCAGAACTCATAAACTGTTTCCTTCTGACCTTGCGGCTTTATATTTTTTAACCTGGGCCAGATATGATTCATACTTTTGGAATAAAGCGGGTAAAAAAAAGAAGTTGGCCGTTCGATTGGTCAACTTCTTTTTTATAATTTAAAATGATTTTTAGTTCTCTTCTCCACGGAGCTTGAACACAGCGCCCTCCAGTAATTCGCTGATTCTGATTTGACAGGCCAAACGGCTTGTTGGAAAGAGCTCAGGAAGGGTTTCCAATTGATCAAGTTCTACGTCTGTGGCTTCGCCCAATCCGTCTTTGCCGTCCAATACTTCAACGTGACAGGTGGCGCAAAGGGCCATGCCGCCACAAGTGGCAAGGACAGGATATTCGGAGGCTTTTAAGACCTCCATCAGGCTTAATCCCATATCTCCGGGAGCTTCTATCGATTGACGGTTGCCGTCGTGATCTTCTACTTCAAATGTTACCATGCTGCAAAATTACAATTAAAATGCATTTACGCCATTAACCGTGGTGTATTTAAAACTTAGTTTTTGGTCAGGATACACATATTTAAAAGCACTGTGGCACATTAATGCCGCTTCGTGGAAACCGCAAAGAATGAGCTTCAGTTTATTTTCGTACGTATTGATGTCTCCGACGGCATAGATTCTTTCTACGTTGGTAGAGTAATCTGTCGTGTCCACTTCAATGGCGTTTTTATCAATGTTCAGTCCCCATTCGGCTATTGGGCCTAATTTAGGGCTAAGTCCAAACAATGGAATAAGGTAATCGGCATCGATGGTGATTTCTTCCTTTGCCTTGTTTTTCATGGTGACACTTTGAAGGTGACCGTTGCCGGAAATCTTCGTCAGGTTGGAGCTTAGGATAAGGTCGATTTTACCGTTGTTGGCTAAGTCAAAAACCTTGGCAGCAGAATCAGGGGCACCACGGAAGGTCTCGTTTCTGTGTACCAAAGTAACTTTCTTCGCTACGCTGGAAAGGAAAATGGTCCAGTCCAATGCGGAGTCTCCACCGCCGGCGAGGATGACGTTTTTATCCCTGAACTTCTCAGGATCTTTTACCATGTAGGTAATGCCTTTGCCTTCAAAATTTTCTAAGTTTTCCAATACGGGTTTTCTAGGCTCGAAACAGCCCAGGCCGCCTGCAATGACAATTACCTTTGCATGTATTTTGGTCTTGTCACTGGTGGTCAATACAAAAGAACCGTCATCTTGTTTGGTAAGGTGGTCAACTCTCTCTCCTAAGGTAAAAGTGGGGTTGAATGGTTCGATTTGTTTCATCAGGTTATCCACCAGTTCCTGGGCCTTCACCTCAGGGTAGCCGGGGATATCATAAATGGGTTTTTGCGGATAGATCTCAGAGAGCTGTCCGCCTACCTGAGGCAATGCGTCGATCAGGTGACAACGCATTTTCAGCAAACCTGCTTCAAATACAGTGAATAATCCTACAGGTCCCGCTCCGATGATGCAAATGTCAGTTGTTATCATGGTATGAATGTGTATTTACTTCGCTTTAGAAATTGGAATTGGTTATTTTCCTGCAAATATATAGAGGAAAAAAGGGAATTCCATATCTTATTTAAAACTGTTCTAAATTACTGTATATGGTATTGAGGATTCTTTTGAATTCCTCAAAGTCCTTTTGCCCCAGATTCTCCCAAGCTTTTTCCCGGATAGAACTAACTTTTGGTTTTAGCTCTTCCACTTTTTCCAGCCCGTCGGCTGTTAACAAAAGTTGAAGACTCCTTCGATCTTCGGGATGGGGCCCCCTTTCTACATAGCCCTTTTTACAAAGTATATCAATGATCCTGGTCAAAGTAGGCTGATCCTTAAAAACCATCGCTGCCAATTCTGTTTGGCTGATATCTTCGTTTTCAGAAAGTTGTTTTAAGACCAGCCACTGGTCCACCGTGACGTCAAAATCTCCATTCTTGAATTTTTGCTGTGCATATTGTTTGACCCGTCTGGCTGTTCTGTCCAGCAAAAAGGAATATTGACTAAATTGTTCTTTTGTCATCGCAATTATTAGTATGACAAATATAAAGGAAAAATGTTTCAGGAAAAACAAAACCCCATAAAAAAGATAGGGTTTATGAGTTTTAATTTAAGTGGCTCAATTTTAAGCCTGTTTGAGGGCATTTTTTGGAGCTTAAATGTGCTCTTTTAGAAACGAGATTACCTCATGGATGCTGCCGGTTTCCTTTTCAAAATCTGGTCCCTGTACTTTGAAAAGGGCAGGAGAAGAGGAGGCTGTTATTTTTATGCTTTCCGGTAGTTCCAGATGGTTTTTTTCCAAAGCAAGCTTTAACCACTGCGAGATTTTTGATGGGCCTTCGATATTTTTGTACTGATAGGAGCTGAACGGCCTGATTTTACCAAGTTCAGGGTCAAAGGTCAGTTGATGGCCAGGAATAAGCCGGTTGATGTCTCCGTTTATGATCAGGTCCTCTGGTGGCCCAACCAGGAGTTGTTCACCACATTGCATGATCCAAAGTTCATCGGCTGTTTCAATGGCAATCTCCAAATCATGGGTGATGACCAAAATGGACTTGCCTTGCCTTTCAGTGATTTCCCTCAACAGATGCATGATTTCGTAACGGTTGATCAGGTCCAAATGGGCCGTTGGTTCGTCCAAAATGATCAATTCTCCGTCCTGTGCCAAGGCCCTGGCGATCATGACTTTTTGCAGCTGTCCGTCGCTCACCTCCGAGATTAATTGGTCTTTTAGGTAATGAGTTTTGGTGACCCTGAGGGCTTTGTCTACTATGTTTTGGTCTTCATCGGTAAGTTTTCCCAGCCAATTGGTGAAGGGGGTTCTTCCCAGGCTTACTAGCTGGTGGACGCTAAGGTTTCCCGCTGAAACCTTGTCCGTAAGCACTACACTGATTTTTTTTGAAATGAATTTTGTTGAATGGTTTTTGATATCGGAGCCCAGAAAGTCTATTTTTCCTGAAAGACTGGGGATTTGTCCCATAACAGTCTTGATCAAAGTGGATTTTCCCACCCCATTGGGGCCGAGTAGGCAGGTCAACTTCCCCTTTTTTAATCCAAAGGAGAGGTCTTCGGCTACAGTATGGAAAGATTTACCCTTTCTGTATCCTATGCTAATTCCTTTGCCTTGTAATATGTTTGCTTCGTTTTCCATCAAAATTCACTGACAAAGTTTCTCTTTAAAATTAACCAGATGACCAAAGGGGCACCGAATAAGGAGGTGATGACATTTATTGGAAGGGTCTCTGCGGAGCCAGGCAACTGGCTGATAGCATCACTGATCAGCAGAAAAGTGGCACCGATCAAGGCTGAAGCAGGGAGAAGGACTTTATGGTCTCCGGTGCGGAATATAATTCTGGCCAAATGCGGGACGGCAATGCCGATAAAGGCAATGGGACCGCAGAAAGCAGTGGCACTGCCGGCCAGAAGTCCGGTGCTGAGGATCATGGTCCATCGAAGTGCATTGATGTTTACTCCCATACTCATGGCGTACCTTTCTCCCAAGAGCATGGCATTGTATGATTTGAGCATGGCAATTACGGGGAACACACCAAGAAGTGTGGTTAGTCCAAGGATCTGCAATTGACTTCCGCTGATTCCACCGAGGCTTCCCATGGACCAGATGGTAAAAAGCTTTAAATCTTCGGCATTCCCGAAATAAGAAAGGACACTGACAACTGCTCCTGAGGCACTGCCAAACATCAGTCCAATAATCAGCAGCGTGGTGCTGTTTTTGACCTTCCAAGCGGTTAAGCTCATCAACAATAGCACTAATATGGCTCCGAGGCTTCCGGACAGGATGATTCCCCATATTCCCCACGTCAGGTAATTTCCGGAATTTCCCGTCAGCGACCAGCCAAATGCACTGCCGCCCAAAATAAGCACAGCAACTCCCAGTCCGGCACCTGAGCTGATTCCCAATACATAGGGGCCTGCCAATGGATTTCGGAAGAATGTTTGCATCTGAAGTCCGCTGATGGAAAGGGAAATTCCCGCTAGTATCGCCGTAAAAGCCTTGGGGATACGGTATTCAAAAAGGATGGTGTTCCAGCTTTCCCTGGCAAATGCTTCCCCGTACAAAGCTCCAATTATTTCTTTTAGGGGGATATAAATGGAACCTATGGAGATATTGGTCACAAAAAGTGCTAAAAGTAATAAAAGTCCCAGAAGGATTTTTAGGCTGATATGCAATTGTTTATTGTTCAATGGGCCGAGTTATTTTAATCTCTCGTAAAAATAAGGTTTGTAGTCCGGCAATAGCTCCGGATGAAATATTTTTATGAGGTCTTTAAGAATAATGTCGGGTCTGGTGTATCCCAGCTCAAAGTATTCCAGGCCACCGGTGGCCCCGCGAGTATTGGCAAACGTGTAGACATTTGCTTCTTGAAATGCTTTGAATTTAGTGTATCGGCTGTCAGCGTTTTTCATTTGATCCAGGGTGGAAAATTCAGCCGTGCTGATCCAGATTTCGGCATCCAATCCTTTGTCCAAAACAAATTCGTAATTGAGTTGAAGGCTTCCGGAATGTTCTTGATCTTTGAATATATAATCCGCACCGGCATCTTCCAAAAATATGGCCCCCCAGTTATTGCCTGCAGGGGCGTACCAGATGTCCTTGTACATATTGCCACTGATCACGGAGGGGAGGTGTTCAAGGTCTCTCTGTTTAACGGTTGTTTTGAGATTTAGATAGTTGTTTTTGACCTGTTCAAACCTTTTAATGGCTTCATCAAGTGTTCCTGTCAGGGCTCCGGTGAATTTTATCCATTCCGCCCGGCCAAGAGGATGCTGTTCCATGTAGTCGCCGTTGATCACTGCGGGAATGTTGGCTTTGTCCAATAACTGCAGGTCTTTGAGGTTGTCCCCTAAGGTGGAAATGACCAACAAGTCAGGTGATATGTCGATGGTTTTTTCGGAGTTGAAATTAGCTCCCCCGCCAAGTTCAGCGACTTTCCCCTGTTCGATAAGTTGCCGGACAGGCTTGGAGGATATCAGGTCACGGTTGGGGAAGGCGACAAGCTTTTCAGCCAAGTCCAGTTCTGTTAAATGAGGGACCTGGGTGGTGGATGTGAGAATGATTTTGTGGATTTCCAGAGGGATACTTGCGTTGAAGTACTCTTCCGGCTTTGTAGCGCTGCTGGACTCCTGAACATAATAGCGGAAAGGCTTGTGGTCTCCTGGGAAGCCATGGATGACTTCTACAACCTTATAGCCTTCCCCTTGGAAAATTTTAAAGCCAAGGGCATAGTCCAATTTGATTTCCTGAAGAGATTCATGGCTGTTTTCTTGAGGTGTCCGTGAACAGCTTAGGGACAAAAGGGCGATAAAAATAAAAAGGAGTGATTTTTTCATTAAATAAACACAGCTTACATGCCTAGTGATTTTTTACCAAGGTTTCAACCCGCAATGGATTTGCTATTGCATATTTCGGGTCAAACAGATTTGAAATAGAGATCCCAAATCAAAGGTCAAAAATAAGCTGAGCCAATGTATCTTCCAACTCCTTAGAAAAATACCCCCATTTTGATGGATGCTCTGTTGAAGATAAACCTGTTTTTGTGAATAGAGCGGTATCCGGGAGGAAGTGAATTGTTGGAAATGTTGTTGCCGGGATCCAGCACTCCTTGGTATTCAGAAATGACCTGTCTTTTGTATCCAACGGTCAGGCTGATCCGGGCTTTTTCTTTGGTTTTCATCAATATCCCAAGGCTAGGGTTCAATAGAAACCCTCCTTCTGTCCAGTGGGTTCGGGAGTCTTTTTCAAACAGTGCCGCTCCTATTCCAATGTCCAGTCCGGCCAAGGGCAAAAATTTTCCGTTTTCCGACAAAATGCCCCTGGCTCCAAGAGCTATAGGGATGATTTCCGTTTGGTGGTAGGTGTCCAGCCCGGTGGTGAAGCCAAGCCGTAGCCATTTGTTGGCTTTTACACCATTAAAAGTCTGAAAGCTAAAGGAGGCGTGTCTGCCGAATTTTTGGTTGCTCTGAAGCAGCCCCACTTCGGTATGGTTGGTGAAGGGAAATGTCTGAGCACAGACACTCCCTTCAAAAAATAGCAATAACACCACTAATGAAACAATCCAACATTTACCTAGAAAAATAAAATGACTCATCGATTACTTAATTTAATAAAGCTGCTCTCTTTCTATTTCAATACAACTTAGCTGTTTGAGCTGGTTGGGTGTGCTATAATCGTATTGGCAGATGGTGTTGCTGCCAATTACAATCAAAGACTTTGGTCCTGGAATAAGGTCTATGGCATTAAGGTTTTTGAGGTGCTGCATTTGATTTTGGTCAATGTTCATCACGTCATTTATTTTATAGCTCTTCAGCCCAAACTCTCCCTCACAAACAAAGAGGCTCTCTCCCGCCAGGCCCAGTCCATGCGGATTTTGCATAGGGTATGACTTTAGCAATTCGGGTTGGGAAGGATCAGAAATGTCCAGGACCTCAAGCAGGTCTGCACCTTGCTGGCACAAGTTGCCGCTTCTCAAAGTAACAAAAGCATGTTCATCATTGGCCACAACCGGATCGCAACTGGTCAGGTGGGCATAAACAGAAAGCATTTCGGGTGCTGCCGGAGAAGAGATGTCATAGATGTGCATTCCTGTGGTCGATCCGATAAAGAGCTTGTCCTTAAAGGGGAAGATGGTTTCTATCCCCCATCCCAGATTGATCTTTTTTATAAATTCCGGGTTATCTTTTTCGCTGATGTCAAAAAGTCTCAAGTCATAGTCATCCACGGTGTAGAGGTGCTCATTGGCCAAGGTAAAACGGGCCAGAGAACCTCCCTGCCCATAATTATTGGCGCCGTTTCTTACCGCATCAAAGGCTATGGATTCGAGCCAAAAAATAGGTCCATTCCATATTCTTTGAGGTTCCGTGGTGGAGATCACCGTGTCCTTAAATATCATAAAAGTCCCTGCTGCGGGATTGGTGTAATAACTCATGAAAACGTCTTCAATCCGCTTGGAGAGGGTAACATGGAAGGGGGTGCTTATATCAAATGCCAATAAGTCAATATAACTATCGACATAGAGGATGTCATCATTGATGGCCAAATCAGCGGTTCCCGGGATTTCTATGAAGCTGATATTTTGAGGGCTCGATGGATCACTGTTGTCAATCACGTGGATTCCTTCCAGTGGTTCACTTACGAACAAAAAATCCTGATAGGCATAGATTTTCCCGGTTTCACCAATGGTTTTTGCAGGAACCTGTCCTACATTCATTTGCCTGAATACTTCGGCATCCATATTCACCGCCACTTTTGTGTGATAGGTAAAGGTGCTTTCTATTTGGTCTTGACAGCTTGAGATACCAATGAAGATGATGAAAAATAGGATCAATTGGCACCAAATGCCTTTAGGAAGTGGAGACTGTCTCATGGCTAAGGGATTATTTGGTTAAAGCTTTTTTCCTTAGACGTGGAACAGCCTCCGTGTGCTACACTATATCCTTAAAAAAGTTGGTTTTTTATATTTAAGCTTATAGGTCCAATATGCTTTTCATGTGTCCTTCGAAATTTTCAAAAAGGTAGATGTAGTTTTTTAGAATATTCGAAGTGAGGTTGTCCTCTTCGTTTTCTGTGTACACGGGAGTTGCCTTTATTCGGCAGATGATCATGTCCAGCCAGCCTTTGCCATCATCAATCAATTCTTCATCAAAGGCATCCAGCGTGACGTCCCGAGAGCCGGAGTATTCAGGGCGACCTTGCCCTTTGAAATATTCAGTCATGGTATTTAATGCCATTTCATGAGTTACCTCAAATGACCGGTGCAGATGTTGTTCTAGCTTGGGATTTAAACCTTTCAGTTTGATTTCTTCAATGACATCCTGAAGTTCCTTTAGCGAATTGGAGAAGTCTTCAAAGCGCTTCTCGCAAGTTATTGGCTGGGCTTTCATAGTAATCTCGTTTTTCTAAAAATACAAAATTCCACTAAAAAAGCACCGGAAATTTCCCGGTGCTTATAATTTAATTTGTGTCTAAATTGTGCTTATCTAACGCTGTAGGATTGTCTGAAGGGGCGCCCTCTTGGTGTAAGTCCCTCTACCACAAGCCTGCCGCTATACTCTTCAAGGAACTTTCCGATCTCTTCAGGGTCTTTTGCCGGTTCACCGTTGATTTCGGTAAGGATAAAGCCATTGCCCAGTCCGAGTTCATTCAGGTAGCCTCTCGAGAGAGCGGTGATTTTGATACCGTAGTCGATTTGCATTCGGTCTTTTTCCACGGTATTGACGGCCTCCAGTCTTGCTCCCAGCAAGGCAGAAGAATAGAATGCCCGCTTTAAGACCCCGGTCCCTCCTTCCAGGTTCTGTAAGGTAAGCTGGGTGCTTCTTTGCTGCTTGTTCCGGTTATAGGTTACAGTGACCCTGTCCCCTGGGTAATAATAGGAAAGGGCCTCTTCAAAGCTGCCTTTTCCGGTGACTTTCACGCCATTAATGGCTTTGATGACGTCATTGACTTTGATGCCTGATTGTTCTGCGGCCCCATTTCTGATCACATGGGTCACCACTACTCCATCCAAGGAACTCAGGTCCATTTCTCGGGCAAGCTCGGGAGTGATTTCCGCTGCTTCTATGCCCGGGATGGCTTTCTGGACTTCACCATATTTGATCAGGTCATTGGCTATTTTGGAAGCAATGTCCACGGGTACCGCAAATCCGTAGCCAGTATATGACCCTGTTCTTGAAAGAATGGCCGTGTTGATGCCCACTAGCTCCCCTTTGACATTGACCAGGGCTCCTCCAGAATTGCCGGGGTTGATGGCGGCATCCGTTTGGATGAATGACTCCAATGGGAAATCCCCGCCAAGTATATTGATCTGTCGCTCCTTGGCCGATACTATCCCCGCAGTGACCGTGGAGGTAAGGTTAAAGGGATTGCCAACTGCTATCACCCATTCTCCGATTTTTAGGTCCCGGCTGCTGCCTTTTTGTATAGCGGGCAAACCTTCTGCTTCAATTTTCAGGACCGCTATGTCTGTATTGGGGTCTGTTCCAATGAGTTTTGCCTGATAGGTTTTTTTGCGGTGCACCACTTCAAGTGTTTCCGCATTTTCCACCACATGATTATTGGTGATGATGTAACCATCTTCACTGAAAATGACACCAGATCCAGTGCTCACTCGCTGGCTGGGCCCACCCTGTGGACCAAAGAAGAGGTCAAACATGCCGTATCTCCTGTAATCCGTTCCAGAGAAGTTTTTGATAAACACCACCGATCCCGTGCTTTTTTCAGAGGCTTCCACAAAGGATATAGGAGGCATATTGGTGGTTGCTGACCTATCATCTTCCATGTAATTGACCTGTCTGGAAATATTGGTAGGTGTATACCCCTCCTCAAACGATATAGGAGCGTCTTCTACCAAAAACTGCTGGTATGTCCACGCTCCGAGGAGGCCAGCCATAAATGCCAAGACGAATGTTTTAATGCTTTTTTGCATATGACGAAATTTTTATACCAATCAATTTACGGTCTATTCACTTTTTGGATAATACCTTTAACATTTTTTAATAAACTTCACTTTTGATACCAAGGCATAGTATTAAGAAAGCTTAACCTAAGCATCAAGTAAAACCTGTCCAAGTAAGTGCCAGTTTTTTTGAGGGTGAAAAAGTGACAAAAAAACAAAGGAAAAGTCTTTGAAGCTTGTAAATTTGTCAGCTTATTGAGAAAGCTTTTACTGAGCTAAAGAGACAAATCGTCTTATCGCAGAGAAATCAGACATCGATGTCAAATAAAAAGAGAGTGGCCCTTCTGGGATCCACAGGAAGTATAGGGACGCAGACGTTGGAGGTGATTAGAAGCCATGCTGACCGTTTTGAGGTAGAGGTGTTGACCGCCCAGAATAATGTCGACCTGTTGATTGAGCAGGCTTTGGAGTTTAGGCCAAATGCAGTTGTGATCGGCAATGAGTCGAAGTATCAAGGGCTGAGGGAAGCACTCGATCCGCATTTTATCAAGGTGTATGCCGGGGAGAAAGCGCTTTCCCAAGTGGTGGAGATGGAGAGCATAGATATTGTATTGACTGCGCTGGTAGGGTATTCGGGCTTATTGCCAACCATCAGTGCAATCAATTCTGGAAAGCAAATTGCCCTGGCCAATAAGGAGACATTAGTGGTGGCGGGGGAGTTGATTACCCGGCTGGCCAGAGAAAAAGGAGTAAACATCTATCCGGTGGATTCCGAACATTCCGCTATTTTTCAATGTTTGGTAGGGGAGTTCCATAATCCAATTGAGAAACTTATCCTGACGGCTTCCGGAGGACCTTTTAGAGGAAAAGACAAGAGCTTCCTGGAAACCGTTACCAAGGAGCAGGCCCTAAAACATCCCAATTGGGACATGGGGGCCAAGATCACTATCGACTCGGCCTCATTGATGAATAAAGGGCTCGAGGTGATCGAGGCAAAATGGCTGTTTGGTGTTGATCCTGATCAAATCGAGGTGGTTGTTCATCCCCAATCCATTATCCACTCCCTGGTCCAGTTTCAAGATGGAAGCATGAAGGCACAACTCGGTTTGCCGGATATGCGTATTCCTATTCAGTTTGCTTTGTCGTATCCGGACAGGTTAGTGTCCGATTTTCCAAGGTTTGATTTTATGCAATATCCTTCCTTGGACTTTGAAGCTCCGGATAGCAAGACCTTCAGGAGCCTGCAACTGGCCTTTGACGCTTTGGCAAAGGGAGGGAATGCTCCTTGTGTGCTTAATGCTGCCAACGAGATCGTTGTGGCTGCATTTTTGCGGGACGAGGTAGGGTTCTTGGAAATGTCCGATATTATTGGTGAAACAATGGGAAAAGTGGATTTTGTCAGGCAGCCTTCCCTGGAGGACTATATAGAGACTGACAAAAAGGCAAGAATAATAGCAGAAGAATTTATTAAGATTAAACAATAAAGTATGGATACGTTGATTATGGTGGGTCAGCTTTTGCTGGGCTTGTCGATTCTGGTGGGGCTTCATGAAGGGGGACATATGTTGGCCGCAAAGCTCTTCGGAATGCGCGTGGAGAAATTTTCTATTGGTTTTCCTCCCAAGATAGTAGGCTTTAAGTACGGAGAGACAGAGTATTCTTTAGGGGCAATACCCTTGGGGGGATTTGTGAAGATCTCCGGTATGGTGGATGAATCGATGGATACCGAGCAGCTGGCTTCCGAGCCCAAACCGTGGGAATTCAGGGCCAAGCCTGCCTGGCAGCGGCTGATAGTGATGCTCGGGGGAATAATCGTCAATGTCATTACCGGAATCATCATATTTATAGCGCTTACCTATGACCGTGGAGAAACTTATTTTTCCAGAGAACAGGTCATTGAGCATGGTATTGTAGCGTATGAAATAGGGCAGCAGATCGGGTTTAAGGATGGCGATAAAGTGCTGGATGTAAACGGCAAACCTTACGAAAGCCTGGCCGATCTTTCCAGTGGAGATGTGTTGTTAAGCGAAAATGGCTACTACACCGTAGACAGGGACGGGGAGATCATCAAAATTGATATCCCGAGAGGATTTATCAACTCCTTCTCCAGTCAGGAGAGCATGTCCCAGTTTATTGATATCGGTATTCCATTTGTTATTGTAGAGGCCACCAAGGGAAGTCATGCGGAGAAGTTGGGGCTGCAGCAGGGGGATAAGGTCCTGGCGGTCAATGGAGAGAAGGTAAGGTATTTTTCTGATTTCCAGCAGCGGCTGGCAGATAACGCTTCCAGCCAAATTGATTTAGCCTATGAGAGAAATGGACAGCGTAAAGAAGGAAAGCTGGATGTATATGAGGATGGTACCATCGGTGTTATGGTGGATCCCTTGATCAAGCCGGTAAGAAAAAGCTATACTTTTGGACAATCCATAGGTAAAGGGACAGAAAAGGCATTCAGTGTAGTGATCGTCAATGCCAAGGCATTGGGTAAGATGTTTACAGGGGAGGTGTCCACCAAGAATGTCAGCGGCCCTATAGGTATGGCAAAGATCTACGGAAGCAATTGGGACTGGTTGAAGTTTTGGAGTATCACCGGGCTTATTTCCATGATCCTGGCCTTTATGAATTTATTGCCCATCCCTGCTTTAGATGGAGGGCATGTAGTGTTTTTACTTTATGAAATGGTATCCGGAAGAAGCCCTTCCGAGAGGTTTCTGGAAAATGCCCAAAAAGTGGGCATGGTGCTGCTACTGGCCTTGATGGTGTTTGCCATAGGGAACGATATATTAAAATTGTTCACCGGAGGATAATAGAAATGGTGACTTGGATGAAGAAGGGGTAAAGTAATTTTTGCCCCTTTTTTTGTCGATCCTTTAAAACCTGCCAATTTGCCCCTTTTTTTATATTGGCATATCCATTGAGTTTAGTAGAGGAACCTTTGTTATTTCAAGGTTCTTCTTTTATTTTAAATCTAACTATGACAAAATAACAGTCATTCTCTATATGAACAAAAACAATAGTTCGCTATTTCAGTCATTAATCATGGGGGATTTTGCCGGAGAAGGAGATCTTATCCAGCTGATCACTGATGATGAGGGCGATGACCAGGCCCAACTAGAGGATTTCAAGGAAGAGATTCCTATCCTCTCAGTTAGAAATACGGTTCTTTTTCCAGGGGTGGTGATTCCTATTACCGTTGGAAGGGAACGTTCTATCAAATTGGTTAAAAAAGCCCAAAAAGGGGATAAAATGATCGGGGTTTGTGCCCAGATCAATCCCAATGTGGAGGACCCTTCATGGGAGGATATCTACCATGTGGGGACCATAGCGAAAATTGTGAAAATGATCGTGCTACCCGATGGGAATACCACCATTATCATACAGGGGAAAAAGCGCTTTAAGATCAAGGAGACCCTCACTGAGGATCCATACTTCCAGGCAAAAGTAGACTATTTGGAGGAAACTTTTCCAAAAGGAAACAAGAAGATCCAGGCATTGGAGGAGTCTCTCAAGGATGCCGCGGCAAAGATCCTGCAGTTAAACCCAGAGATCCCCCGTGAGGCACAAGTGGCACTTGACAATATTGACAACACGGCCTTTTTGACCCATTTTCTTTCTTCCAATATCAATGCCTCTGTAGAGTCCAAGCAAAAGCTGCTGGAAATCAATGACGGGCTGGACAGGGCTACCCTGTTGCTGGAATTCATGATGAAGGACATCCAGATGCTGGAGCTTAAGAGTGAAATCCACAAGAAGGTTCATACGGACATCGATCAGCAACAACGGGATTATTTTCTGCGGCAGCAAATGAAAATTCTCCAAACAGAACTGGGAGAAGAGGGGCCGGAAAAGGAAGTGGAAGAACTCCGGCTAAAGGGAAGCAAGAAAGGCTGGCCTTCCGAGGTGGCCAAGCACTTTGATAAAGAGTTGGACAAGATACTCAGGATCAATCCTTCTGCAGCGGAGTATCCTATTGCCCTGAATTACGCAGAAGTGATGGTGGAGCTGCCCTGGAATGAATTTACCGTGGATAACTTTGACCTGAAAAGGGCCAAGGAGATTTTGGATAAAGACCACCATGGCCTTGACAAGGTCAAAGAAAGGATCATCGAGTACCTGGCGGTGTTGAAATTAAAGCAGGACCTGAAAGGGCCGATTCTTTGTCTTTATGGACCTCCCGGTGTCGGCAAGACCTCATTGGGCAAGTCCATCGCCAAGGCACTGGGTAGAAAATATGTAAGGATGTCCCTTGGAGGCCTTCATGATGAGGCGGAGATCAGGGGGCATAGGAAGACCTACGTCGGAGCCATGCCGGGTAAGATCATCCAGAATATGAAGAAGGTCAAGACGTCCAATCCCGTTTATGTATTAGACGAGATTGATAAACTAAGTTCTGATTTCAGAGGGGACCCTTCATCGGCATTTTTGGAGGTGTTGGATCCTGAGCAAAACAGTGCCTTTGTAGACAATTACCTGGAAGTAGACTATGATTTGTCCAAGGTGCTGTTCATCGCTACTGCTAATTCACTGGAGAGCATACAGCCGGCTTTGAGGGACAGAATGGAGGTCATAGAAGTGACGGGCTACACCATGGAGGAAAAAGTGGAGATTGCCAAAAAGCACTTGATTCCAAAACAGCGCAAAGAGCACGGGTTAAAGGCCAAGGACATCAACTTTGACCGGTCTGCCATCGTGAAAATCATTGAAGATTACACGAGGGAATCTGGCGTCAGGAACCTGGAAAGACAGATAGGTACCGTGATCCGAAACGTAGCCAAATCCATTGCCATGGAAGAGGATTACCAAAAGAAAATCACCCCAGCCATTGTCAGAAAGACCTTGGGCGGCGAGATTTTTGATAAGGAAATGTATCAGGACAACAGCGTGGCCGGGGTGGTTACGGGACTGGCCTGGACATCCGTAGGGGGAGAAATCCTGTTCGTGGAAAGCTCTTTGAGCAAGGGGAAAGGAAAACTGACCCTATCAGGTCAGCTAGGAGATGTGATGAAGGAATCAGCGATGACGGCGATCTCTTATTTAAGATCCAGGGCGAGCAAATACGGTATCGACCACCGGATCTTTGACCAGTACGACTTGCATGTCCATGTTCCGGCAGGAGCGGTTCCAAAGGACGGCCCTTCTGCAGGCATTACCATGCTGACGGCTTTAGCATCCGTGTACACCCAAAGAAAAGTGAAATCCAAAGTGGCCATGACCGGTGAAATCACCCTTAGGGGCAAAGTGATGCCGGTAGGAGGGATAAAGGAAAAGATACTTGCGGCCAAAAGAGCGGGTATCAAAGAAATTATTCTCTGTAAGCGAAACCGTAAGGATATTGAGGAAATCAGTCAGGAGTATGTGAAAGGGGTAACTTTCCACTTTGTGGACAATGTAGAAGAGGTGTTGGATATTGCCTTGCTAAAATCCAAGGTCAATGAGCCAATGGACTTTACCTTTGACAACCCTGTCCAGACTGCCCAAGCCTAAAAGGTAAACTTGGATAAAAAAGTGACTAAGAGAAGAAAGCTATACAACCTTTGTGGAGGAAAGCTTGTTTTGTAGGAGTAATTGGTTGGTATAAGATTGATCTTAATTGGTGGAATCAGCTATCAGGAAACGGAGACAAAGTGGTCAAACAGGTAAGTTTAGATGATACTTTGGAGCCGTTAGAGAATGAACTATTGTATGCAGAGAAGCTTTATGAGATAATAAAGGCATGAACTCAAAAGGATGAGGAACAATAATTGATTCAGATTGGTCTGATTTCTTGAAATGGAAATAATATGAAAGAAATAAATAATTTGACCCCGAGGCAGATTGTCCATGAACTGGATAAGTACATCATCGGGCAAAATGACGCCAAAAGAAACGTAGCCATTGCGCTGAGAAACAGGATCAGAAGGATGATGGTGAAAAGTGAGCTGCAAAAGGATATCATCCCGAACAATATCCTGATGATAGGCTCTACAGGGGTGGGTAAGACGGAGATCGCAAGAAGATTGGCCAAGGTGGCCAATGCCCCTTTTACCAAAGTAGAAGCTTCGAAATTCACGGAAGTGGGTTACGTGGGAAGGGATGTGGAGAGCATGGTGAGGGATTTGGTGGAACAGGCCATTAATTTGGTCAAGGAAACCAAAAATGAAGAAGTAAAGGAAAAAGCGGCTGAGAATGTAGATGATATTCTGTTGGATATCCTGATTCCTCCAGTAAAAACGCCCAGCTTTTCAACCTCAAGAAACAATGACAACGGTGAATTTGATCCTGAGAAGGCTTCAGAACAAGAGCTGAACGAAAGGACAAGGGAGCGTTTCAGGGAAAAACTGAAAAACGGAGAGCTTGAAGAAAGGAAGGTAGAGATCAATGTCAAGCAATCTTCCTCCGTGGGAGTTGGTATGATCGGTAATGGAATGATGGATGATGCCAGTATGGCAGGCCTGCAGGATATGCTCAGCGGGATGATGCCAAAGAAGACCAAAAAGCGTAAAGTAACCATTGCTGAAGCAAGGAAGATCCTCATGGAAGAAGAGGCCTCTAAGCTGATTGATTTTGATGAAGTAAAAGAGGAAGCGATATTTTTGGCCGAAAACAACGGAATCATATTTATCGATGAAATTGACAAAATAGCATCCAAAAGCAGCAAAGGAGGCGGCGGGCCGGATGTGAGCCGAGAAGGCGTGCAAAGAGACCTTTTGCCCATCGTAGAAGGAAGTACCGTAAATACCAAATATGGATTGGTCCATACGGATCATGTGCTCTTTATCGCAGCTGGAGCCTTCCATGTCAGCAAACCTTCGGATCTAATTCCAGAGCTCCAGGGACGTTTTCCGATACGGGTCGAGTTGGACAGCCTTAGCCAGGAAGACTTTTCCAGGATCCTAAAGGAACCCAAAAATGCCCTGACCAAACAGTATCAGGCGCTCTTTGGGGCGGAGGAAGTATCCTTGGAGTATACCGATGAGGCCATCGAAGAAATTGCCAGGATTGCCTTTAAAATCAACGAAGAGGTGGAAAATATCGGAGCCAGAAGGCTGCATACAGTAATGAGCCATTTACTTAATGACTTCCTGTTTGATGTGCCGGATACCATTCAGGCCAATGCCAAAATCATGATAACCAAAGAAATGGTGGAGGAGAGGCTGAGTTCACTTGTTCAGAACAGGGACCTGTCCCAGTATATATTGTAAAGAGAAAATTATTAGGGAAGCGGATAGCTTCCCTTTTTTGTCAACTGAGTATGGGAGATTTATATGTTTTAACCGGATGTAGCAAAGGCCTGGGGAAGGCCATCATGGAGGAGTTGCTAAGGGACGAAGCAAATTTTGTCGTGGGGATCTCCCGGACGCCCATGAAATCCTCTGGCAATTTCACCCATGTTGTCACCGACTTGGAGAATCCTTCTGACCTGGTCAGCAAACTGCCGGAAATATTTCCCAATGGAAAGTACAAAAAAGTAGTGCTGATCAACAATGCAGGCTGGATAGGGGATATTGCACCTCTGGGAAGGCTAAGCCCTGAGGGGATAGCTAAAATCCAGCTGGTCAATGTGGTAGCGCCGGGAATTTTGATGAACGAGTATGTCCGAAGATTTGGGGAGTTGGAGGTTGAGAAGATGGTGGTAAATATTTCTTCGGGGGCGGCAAATAAAGATATGGATGGCTGGTCAGGGTACAGCAGTTCCAAAGCTGCTTTGAACAGAATGACGGGTGTTGCCCAAAGAGAGAGTGATCAAAATGGCTATGGGATAAAATATTTTGCCCTGTCTCCGGGAATTGTGGATACCCCAATGCAAGAGGATATCAGGGCAGCGAATCCTCAGGACTTCAGTTCTTTAAAGAACTTTATCTCTTTCAAGGAAAATGATGAATTGGAAGCTCCTTCTTCAGTGGCGAAAAAGGTGACTTACCTGATCGACCACGTTGAAGATTTTGAGGAGGTATTGCAAGATGTGCGAAAGTTTTAATTGTTAGCTTTGTTTTTGGGGAAATCATAAAACCAAACCTTTGCATTATCGGCAGCAATCTTATCCCAATCGTCCACGTCAAAGGTAAAGCCAAACTGTCCGCAGGTTGGAAGGTTTTCAATGTCCCCGCCTAAATCATCTATGATGTCATTTAAGCCCGGATTATGTCCAAAAACGAAAGCGATGTCTTTGCTATTGGGGAGATTTCGGACCGTTTTTAGAATTTGGTTGGACGAGGCATGGTAAAGCTGGTTGGTATAGGCTACTTTAGCTTTTGGGAAACCCAAGTGGTCTGCGGTGATTAGTGCGGTGGCTTTGGCTCGTTCGGCGTCTGAGGAAAGCATATGATCAGGAGAAATGTTTTTCTTTTTTAACCTTTCTGCCATCCTCGGGGCATCCCTTAGTCCCCGTTCTGCCAGTGGTCTTTTGTGGTCATCCAAGAACGGATTGTCCCAAGAAGATTTGGCGTGTCTGTAGAATATTAATTTTTTCATATGTTTAAGATACTAAAAAAACCTGTTTGTTTTTTGGAGTAATATTTTTACTTTAAGTCTTCATTTAACCACTAACAATTTAAATTATTATGCTTACCGGAAAAGTGAAATTTTACAATGAAGCTAAGGGATTCGGTTTCATTATAGACGATGAATCCCAAAACGATGTTTTTGTACATGCTACGGGGCTTGTAGATAAAGTCGAGCAGAATGACAAAGTATTCTTTGATGTTAAAGAAGGGAAAAAAGGATTGAATGCTATAAATGTTAAAAAAAGCATGCAGTAAGTTCAGCCATTTTTGAAAAAAAAAGAGAGCACTTAATGAAAAGTGCTCTCTTTTTGATTTTAATTGTTCAAGAAAAAGAAAACCAAGGCCGCTCCAAG
>NZ_BAAHAP010000019.1:0-12890 GCF_054777495.1 Echinicola sediminis
GTGTGTACGGATTTGTAGTGGAGAAGACTGCAAAGAAGCCAGAAATCAAAGCGGCCGTTGAAAAAATGTTTGGTGTAAAAGTGGTGTCTGTAAGGACGATGCGGTATGCCGGTAAGAAAAAGACGCGCTATACCAAAACAAAAGTAGTATCCGGTTATACCAATGCTTTCAAAAAAGCTATTGTGCAAGTAGCCGATGGAGAAGTAATTGACTTTTACGGAGAAATTTAATTGAATCAGAATCATGGCAGTTAAAAAATTAAAGCCTGTAACTCCCGGTACCCGATTTAGAATGGCTCCGGCATTTGATGAGATTACCAAATCAAAGCCAGAGAAGTCATTGTTGGCTCCGTTGAAGAAATCAGGTGGTAGAAATAACACTGGAAAAATGACTGCCCGCTATTTGGGTGGTGGTCATAAGAGAAGACTTAGAATTGTAGATTTTAAGCGTAATAAATTTGGTGTTCCGGCTACTGTTAAGGCGATCGAATACGATCCAAACAGAACAGCCCGTTTGGCATTGCTTTACTATGTAGATGGTGCCAAGACATACATCATTGCCCCGGAAGGTTTGCAAGTAGGACAAACAGTGATTTCCGGTGAGAATGTAGCTCCTGAGGTAGGAAATAACCTTCCAATGAAAAACATTCCTTTAGGTACCATCATTCACAACGTGGAATTGAAGCCTGGTAAAGGTGGTGCTTTGGCAAGAAGTGCAGGCAGTTATGCCCAGTTGGTAGCCAGAGAAGGTAAGTATGTAACGATCAAACTTCCTTCAGGGGAAATGAGATTGGTACTTGCTGTATGTACTGCTACTATCGGAACAGTGTCTAATGCGGATCACATGAACGTGGTACTTGGTAAGGCTGGTAGAAAGCGTTGGTTAGGAAGAAGACCTAGAGTAAGAGGTGTGGCGATGAACCCTGTGGATCACCCAATGGGTGGTGGTGAAGGGCGTTCTTCAGGTGGACACCCAAGATCTAGGACTGGTTTGCTGGCCAAAGGTAAGAAGACCAGAAGTCCTAAAAAGTATTCAAATAAGTTTATCGTAAGTAAAAGATCTAAATAATTATGGCACGTTCATTAAAAAAAGGGCCTTATATAGCTCATCACTTGGCCAAAAAAGTAGATGCAATGAACGAATCCGGCAAAAAGTCTGTGATCAAGACTTGGTCAAGAAGATCTATGATCTCTCCGGATTTTGTAGGCCATACCTTTGCTGTGCATAACGGAAACAAGTTTATCCCGGTATTTGTAACAGATAATATGGTAGGTCACAAGCTTGGTGAATTTGCTCCTACAAGAAACTTTAGAGGTCACATTGCCAAAAAAGATAAAGGAAAGAGATAATCATGGAAGCAATAGCAAGACTAAATAATGTTCCTACATCGCCTCGAAAGATGCGTCTTGTAGCTGACCTGGTAAGGGGACAGAGAGTAGGTAACGCCTTGAGTATATTGAAATTTACACCGAATCACGGTGCTATTAAGCTGGAGAAACTTTTGTTGTCAGCCATCGCAAACTGGCAGGCAAAGAATCCAGATGCAAAACTTGAAGAAGCTGATCTTTACGTGAAGCTGATTCAGGTGGACGGTGGTCGAATGTTAAAGAGACTTAGACCTGCTCCCCAAGGTAGGGCCCACAGAATTCGTAAAAGATCAAATCATGTGACTCTGGTAGTGGATGCGTTCAATGCCGAGGTTACCGCTGATGAAGTAGAAACAAAAGAAAACGCTAATTAAGATTAGAATATGGGACAAAAAGTTAACCCTATTGGTCTTAGACTAGGTATCGTTAAGGGCTGGGATTCTAACTGGTATGGCGGCAGAGATTTTGCCGACAAACTATACGAAGATCAAAAGATCAGAAAATATGTATATGCCAGGATTCCTAAGGGAGGCATTGCAAAGATCATCATCGAAAGAACGCTTAAAAGAATCACCCTTACCATCCATACTGCCCGTCCAGGTGTAGTAATCGGTAAAGGTGGAGCGGAAGTAGATAAACTTAAAGAGGAGCTTAAAAAGCTTACCAGCAAGGATGTTCAGATCAACATTTTTGAAATCAAGCGTCCTGAATTGGATGCCAAGCTGGTAGGGGAGTCTATCGCTCAACAACTTCAGGCCAGGATCTCATTTAGAAGAGCAATGAAGCAATCCATTGCCGCTACGATGAGAGTAGGAGCTGAAGGTATCAAAATCAAACTTTCAGGACGTCTAGGTGGCGCTGAGATGGCAAGATCTGAAATGTATAAGGAAGGAAGAATTCCTCTTCATACACTAAGAGCAGACATCGATTATGCTATCTCTGAAGCTCAAACCGTCTATGGTATCATCGGTATCAAAGTATGGATTTTCAAAGGTGAAGTTTACGGTAAAAGAGATCTTTCTCCTAATGCTGGAATCGCCAACGAAAAATCAGGTGGAGCAGGTAGAAGAAACAGAAGAGAGGGCGGACCTAAGAGAAGAAAGAGAAATAACTAATTTTCACCCAATAAGTGAGAAATCATGTTACAGCCAAGAATAACTAAGTATAGAAAGATGCAAAAGGGACGCGTCAAAGGTATCGCGCAAAGGGGGCATACGCTCGCTTTCGGTAACTTTGGCATCAAGTCCCTAGAGGCAGGATGGATTACCTCCCGTCAAATAGAAGCAGCCCGTATTGCAATGACCAGAGCAATGAAAAGGGAAGGACAGGTTTGGATCAGGATTTTCCCTGACAAGCCGATTACTAAAAAGCCTGCTGAAGTTCGTATGGGTAAAGGTAAAGGTGCCCCTGAATATTGGGTAGCCGTGATCAAACCAGGAACCATCCTTTTCGAAGCTACAGGTGTAAGTATGGAATTGGCCCAGGAGGCACTTCGACTAGCACAGCAAAAGCTTCCAGTAAGTACAAAATTTGTAGTGCGTAGAGATTACGTAGGATAATAGTAACTATGAAAAACTCTGAAATCAAAGCACTCTCCGAGAGTGAAATCATTGAGCGTATTGCCGCTGAGCAAGAAAAACTTACCAAGTTAAAATTTGCCCATGCAATTTCTCCTATAGAGAATCCGAACAGAATTAGTGAGACAAGAAAGCTTATCGCAAGATTGAAGACTTTCTTGACCGCCAAACAACTAGCTAAATAAGAAGACAATGGCTACTGAGAGAAATCTACGTAAAGAAAGAATAGGAAAAGTAGTCAGCAACAAGATGGACAAGTCCATCACGGTAGCCGTAGAACGTAGGGTAAAGCACCCTATCTATGGTAAGTTTGTTGCTAAGACTACCAAATTTATGGTTCATGACGAGAATAACGAGTGTGGCAAAGGAGACCTCGTTAAAATCAGTGAAACTCGTCCGCTGAGTAAAAACAAGCGTTGGAGATTAGTAGAAATTTTAGAAAGAGCTAAATAATCATGATACAGTCAGAATCCAGATTAAGTGTAGCGGATAATTCAGGTGCGAAAGAAGTGCTTGTTATCCGGGTACTGGGAGGAACCGGTAAGCGATATGCATCTATCGGGGACAAAGTTGTCGTGACGGTTAAGTCGGCTCTTTCTTCCAGCAATATGAAAAAAGGTACCGTTTCTAAAGCGGTGATCGTAAGGACTAGAAAAGAAGTTAGAAGAAAAGATGGATCTTATATCCGCTTTGAAGATAACGCAGCTGTTCTTTTGAACAATAACGATGAGCCAAGAGGTACCCGTATCTTTGGTCCAGTAGCAAGAGAGCTGAGAGAGAAGCAATTTATGAAGATCGTATCTTTGGCACCAGAAGTATTGTAATCATGGAAAGAAAAAAGAATAAGCAACCAAAATTGCACATCAAAACCGGTGATACTGTAAAAGTATTGTCAGGAGATGATAAAGGTAAGTCTGGTAAAGTTCTTTCGGTAAACTTGGAAAAGAGAAGAGCTATCGTAGAAGGTCTTAACATGGTAACCAAACATGTAAAACCGACGGCTAATAATCCTCAGGGAGGTATCGAAAAGAAAGAAGCTGCCATTCACGTAAGTAAGCTGATGCTGATTGATCCTAAGACTGGTGAAGCTACCAGAACAGGACGTAAGGCAGGTGAAAATGGAAAATTAGTTAGATATTCTAAGAAAACCGGGGAGGTGATCAATGGCTAATCCTAGAGTAAAAGATAAGTATATTAAGGAAATCGCTCCTGCATTGAAGGAGAAGTTCCAATATAAATCAGCCATGCAGGTGCCTAAGTTGGTCAAAATCGTGATCAACAAAGGTATCGGTGCAGCTGTAGCAGATAAAAAATTGGTAGACCAGGGCGTAGAGGAGCTTTCTTTGATCACCGGTCAAAGAGCTGTAGCTACTAAAGCTAAGAACTCTATCTCCAACTTTAAATTGAGAGACGGAATGCCAATTGGTGCAAAAGTAACTTTGAGAGGAGAAAGGATGTTTGAATTCCTTGATCGTCTTACTACTGTAGCACTTCCACGAGTTAGGGACTTTAAAGGTATCAGTGACAAAGGCTTTGATGGCAGAGGTAACTACACTTTGGGTGTAACCGAGCAAATCATTTTCCCAGAAATCAGTATTGAAAAAGTGAACAGGATCTCCGGTATGGACATCACTTTTGTGACTACTGCAGAAACGGACGAAGAGAGCTATGCTTTGTTGAAAGCTTTCGGAATGCCTTTTGTAAACAAAAATAAAGAAGACTAATTATGGCAAGAGAGTCGATCAAAGCTCGTGAGAGAAAAAGAGAACGTCTGGTAGCTAAATATGCCAAAAAGAGAGAAGAACTGAAAGCAGCAGGTGACTATGAAGCACTGGACAAACTGCCTAAGAACGCCTCTCCGGTAAGGCTTCACAACAGATGTAAACTTACCGGCCGTCCTAAGGGTTATATGAGGAAGTTTGGTATCAACAGGGTGACCTTTAGAGAAATGGCCTCTGCAGGTAAGATTCCTGGTGTAACTAAAGCGAGCTGGTAAAAATCAGATAAAAGTTTTTATTTAACGAATCAATGTGTAACTTTGCACGCCCGAAAGAGCGTGCAGTTAGACTTATATTAATATGACTGATCCAATAGCTGATTATTTGACCAGGTTGAGAAATGCCATCAAGGCTTCTCACCGTATCGTTGAGATACCTGCTTCTAACATCAAGAAGGAGATTACGAAGGTGCTTCATGATAAAGGGTATATTCAGAACTATAAGTTTGAAGAGAACGGACCTCAGGGGACTATCAAGATAGCCCTGAAGTACAACCCTGTGACGAAGCAAAACGCCATCGTAAAGCTTTCTAGAATAAGTAAGCCAGGTTTAAGAAAATACGCGCCTAAGACTGAACTTCCTAGAGTGATCAACGGTCTGGGGATCGCGATCATCTCTACCTCTAAAGGGGTAATGACCGATAAAGAAGCCCGTGTAGAGGGTGTCGGTGGGGAAGTACTTTGTTACGTATATTAATCATACCGTTATGTCAAGAATAGGTAAAAAACCAATAAATCTACCAGCGGGTGTTACTGTAGACGTAACTGCGAGCAACGCGGTTACTGTTAAAGGT
The DNA here is from genome assembly GCF_054777495.1 of Echinicola sediminis. Taxonomy (NCBI): domain Bacteria; kingdom Pseudomonadati; phylum Bacteroidota; class Cytophagia; order Cytophagales; family Cyclobacteriaceae; genus Echinicola; species Echinicola sediminis. The sequence continues at coordinate 5,516 of NZ_BAAHAP010000019.1, forward strand.
CCCAAAGGTACGCTGTCTCAGGATGTGAATCCCGACATTGCCGTTGCGGTGGAAGACAATCAAGTTGTTTTGACGCGACCTACCGAATCGAAGAGGCATAAGTCACTTCATGGCCTGTATCGTTCTTTGATCAACAACATGGTTGTTGGTGTTAGCGAAGGATATAAGAAAGAGTTGGAATTAGTGGGTGTAGGTTATAAGGCCTCTAACCAGGGACAAGTTTTGGAACTTTCTCTAGGTTACTCTCACAGCATCTTCTTTTCCCTTCCTGAAGAAATTAAAGTGAATGCCGAGACTCCTAAAGGGAAAAACCCTTTGGTTAGCCTTGAAGGTATCGATAAAGAATTGATCGGGCAAGTAGCCGCTAAAATCAAGTCTTTACGTAAGGTAGAACCTTACAAAGGAAAAGGTATCCGCTTTGTAGGTGAACAAGTTAGACGTAAGGCTGGTAAAACTGCCGCTAAAAAATAATTGAGAGATGGCTTTTAATAAGAATTCAAGAAGACTTAGGATCAGAAGGAGTATCCGGAAAAAGATTTCCGGTACGGCTGCAAGACCTCGTTTGTCCGTATTCAAAAGTAATACGGGTATATACGCTCAACTGATTGACGACCTTAAGGGTCACACGCTTGCGCAGGCTTCATCTAAGGAGCTTGGAGCGGTAAAGAATGCTAATGTATCTGTTTCTAAGGAAGTAGGGAAGAAGTTAGCAGAGCGTGCAGCAGCAGGCGGATTCACAGAAGTAGTTTTTGATAGAAGTGGCTACTTGTATCATGGTAATGTAAAAGCTCTCGCTGAAGGTGCGAGAGAAGGTGGCCTTAAATTTTAATCAATTATGTCCCAATTAAGAAAGAAACCCATTAGGGCAACAGATACAGAGCTTAAAGAAAAAGTAGTAGCTATCAACCGAGTAGCTAAAGTAGTGAAAGGTGGTAGAAGGTTCTCTTTTTCAGCTATTGTCGTTGTAGGTGATGGTAACGGTATTGTTGGTTTTGGCTTGGGTAAAGCTAATGAGGTTACCGATGCTATTACCAAAGGTATTGAGGATGCCAAGAAGAGCTTGGTTCAGGTGCCGATTTTGAAGGGAACTATCCCTCACGAAGCTATCGGTAAATTTGGTGGCGGTTTGGTACTTATCAAGCCAGCAGCAGCGGGTACCGGTGTAATCGCAGGTGGTGCGATGCGTGCTGTATTGGAGAGTGCCGGCATCACTGATGTATTGGCCAAATCCAAAGGGTCTTCTAACCCTCACAACGTGGTGAAAGCTACTATTGATGCATTGTCTCAATTGAGGGATGCTATTGCAGTTTCCCAGCAGCGTGGTGTTAAATTGTCTAAAGTATTTAACGGGTAAGAACATGGCGAAGGTAAAAGTAACTCAAGTAAGAAGCACCATCAGTAGACCAAAGGATCAAAAGGCGACAATCGTTGCTTTGGGACTTGGTAAAATCAATAAGTCTGTAGAAGTGGAAAACACTCCTCAGATTGCTGGAATGATAAGAAAAGTTAGTCACCTTGTAAAAGTAGAGGAAGCCTAATTATGAAATTACATACATTACAACCTGCTAAAGGTTCCGTTAAAAGCCGAAAGAGAATCGGACGAGGTACTGGTTCAGGACGAGGTGGTACATCCACTAGAGGTCATAAAGGTGCTCAATCAAGATCCGGCTACAGCCGTAAATTGGGTTTTGAAGGTGGTCAGATGCCACTTCAAAGAAGAGTTCCTAAGTTTGGCTTTAAGAGCTTGAACAGGATCGAATGCAAACCAATCAATTTAGATGTATTACAAACTATCGCTGAAAAGCTTAGTACAGATACAATTACGTTTGACACCTTGGTGGAAAATGGATTGGTTTCTAAAAAAGATGTTGTAAAAGTCCTAGGAAGAGGCGAACTTACGTCTAAATTAAACGTAAGTGCTCATTATTTCTCAGCTTCCGCTACTGAGGCAATCGAAAAGCTTGGCGGAACTGTTAACAAGATTTAACAAATGAAAAAATTTATCTCAACAGTTAAGAATATCTTTTCTATTGAAGATTTAAGAATCCGTATCTTGAATACAGTCGGTTTCCTGATTGTATTCAGATTGGGTTCTTTTATCGTGTTGCCAGGAGTAGATCCTAATCAACTATCTGGATCATCAGAGGGGATTTTCGGTTTGATTGACACCTTCTTAGGTGGAGCATTCAGTAATGCTTCTATCTTTGGATTAGGTATTATGCCTTATATTTCGGCATCTATTGTGTTGCAATTATTAACTGTTGGAGTACCTTATTTTCAAAAGCTTCAAAAAGAAGGCGAGTCTGGAAGGAAGCGTATCAATCAGATTACCAGAGTGCTGACCATCTTGATTACTTTGGCTCAGGGAGTAGGTTATATCACTGCTACCATTCCAAATGAAGCCATATTGGTGAGCAAGAGCTTGTTTATGTTCAGTTCTTTGGTGTTGCTGGCTGCTGGAACCATGTTCTGTATGTGGCTCGGTGAAAAGATCACTGAGAAAGGTATCGGAAACGGTATTTCCATGTTGATCATGATTGGTATTATCTCCAGCTTACCAGGGGCAATGATAGCGGAAACTGTATCGAAAGGTACATCCGGGATGCTTCTTCTTATTATTGAAGCTGCTGTACTCTTCTTTGTAGTGGTAGGAGTGGTAGCGCTCACAGAGGCTACGCGTAGAATTCCTGTTCAGTATGCAAAGCAAGTAGTTGGAGGTAAAGTCTATGGAGGCCAAAGGCAATATATTCCTATCAAAGTGAATGCTTCAGGGGTAATGCCGATTATCTTTGCACAGTCATTGATGTTTGTGCCTGCACTGATAGCTCAAATCTGGTCTCAGGAAAGTGATATAGCCAATTACATTGGTAGTACTTTCAGTAATCCTACCTCTTGGCAGTACAATTTGGTGTTTGCCATTATGATTATCTTATTCACGTTCTTTTACACTGCTATTACGGTTAATCCCGAGCAAATTGCAGAAGATATGAAAAGAAATGGGGGATTTGTGCCAGGTGTAAAACCAGGTGCGCCTACTGCTGACTTTATTGACAATATTATTTCTAGAATCACTTTGCCAGGATCTGTATTGCTTGCATTGGTGGCCATTATGCCGGCATTTGCAATGATAGCAGGAGTGGGGAACCAATTTGCCCAGTTTTATGGGGGAACCTCACTATTGATCATGGTGGGTGTGATCATGGATACTTTGCGTCAGATCGAGAGTTATCTTCTTATGAGACACTATGAAGGAATGATGAAAAGTGGCAACATGAGAAATAATCCTTCAAATTACGCTGTAGCATAATATGATACACTACAAGACTTCTGAAGAAGTCCAGTTGATAAAGGAAAGTGCTCAAATATTAGGTAAGGCTCACGGTGAAGTGGCCAAGCTTGTTAAGGAAGGGGTAACGACCTCTCAATTAGATAAAATAGCTGAAGAATTTATAAGGGATCACGGAGGTGTACCTTCTTTTAAAGGTTACAATGGTTTTCCCGCCTCACTTTGTATATCTGTGAACGAAGTAGTAGTTCACGGATTTCCAGGTGAATATGTTTTGAAAGATGGCGATATAATCTCAATAGATTGTGGAGTCTTTCACCAAGGTTTTCATAGCGATTCCGCTTATACTTACCCTGTCGGTGAAGTTTCCCCTAAAGTATTGTCATTGCTCAAAGCTACCAAGGAGTCATTGTACCTAGGTATTGAAAAGGCTGTTTTTGGAAATAGGATTGGAGATGTAGGAAATGCCATTCAAAAATTTGTGGAAGGCAAAGGTTACACTGTAGTCCGGGAGTTAGTGGGACATGGTGTAGGAAAGAGCCTACACGAATCCCCGGAAGTACCCAATTACGGCAAAAAAGGAAGTGGTCCTTTACTGAAAGAAGGCATGGTGTTGGCGATAGAGCCGATGGTGAATCTCGGAACGAGAAATGTGGTGCAGGAAAGGGACGGATGGACAATCCGGACTGCTGACCGCAAGCCATCAGCACATTTTGAACACACTGTTGCTATATTTGAAGACAGGACAGAAATACTGACAACACATCAATACATAGAGGAAAATTTTAAATTCTAAATATGGCTAAACAAGCATCCATTGAGCAAGATGGTACGATAATAGAAGCACTGTCAAATGCAATGTTTAAGGTGGAACTGGAGAATGGACATCAATTGATTGCTCATATTTCCGGTAAAATGAGAATGAATTACATCAAGATCTTACCAGGAGATAGGGTAAAGTTAGAAATGTCTCCTTACGATCTTTCAAAAGGTAGAATTGTATATAGGTATAAATAACATGTCATGAAAGTTAAGGCATCTATTAAAAAGAGAAGCGTGGACTGTAAAGTGATCAGAAGAAAAGGAAAGCTTTACGTCATCAACAAAAAGAATCCTAAGTTTAAACAAAGACAAGGTTAAAAATTATGGCAAGAATTGCAGGTGTTGACATTCCCGACAACAAGCGCGGTGAAATTGGCTTGACCTATATTTTTGGTATAGGTAGAAGTTCTGCTAGAGCGATCCTTACTAAAGCAGGAATATCGTTTGATAAAAAAGCCGGTGAGTGGACAGATGATGAATCCACAGCTATCAGGAACATTATTGCGGAAGAGTTCAAGACAGAAGGTGTTTTGAAATCTGAGGTGCAGTTGAACATCAAACGATTGATGGATATTGGTTGTTACAGAGGTCTTCGTCACAGAAAAGGACTTCCTGTAAGAGGTCAGAAGACTAAGAATAACGCTAGAACTAGAAAAGGTAAGAGAAAGACTGTTGCTAACAAGAAGAAGGCAACCAAATAAATCTTGATATAGATTATGGCTCAGAGAAGAAACGATAAAGCTAAAGGAAAAAAGAGAGTTGTTAAAGTAGAAGCGGTAGGCCAAGCGCATATCAAAGCTTCTTTTAACAACATCATCATTTCCATTACCAATAATTCAGGTCAAGTAATTTCATGGGCTTCTGCCGGTAAAATGGGATTCAGAGGTTCTAAGAAAAATACTCCTTACGCTGCACAAATGGCTGCTCAAAACTGTGGTCAGGTTGCTTATGACCTAGGTTTGAGAAAAATCGAGGTCTTTGTGAAAGGTCCGGGCGCTGGTAGAGAATCTGCTATCAGAACTTTGCAAAATGTAGGTCTTGATGTAACTACGATCATCGATGTGACTCCGCTTCCTCACAACGGATGCCGTCCTCCAAAACGTAGAAGAGTTTAATTTAACGAAGAAATAAGAATGGCTAGATATAGAGGTCCAAAAGCGAAAATTGCTAGAAAATTCGGTGAACCTATCGAAGGACAAAGCAAGGCACTTCAGAAGAAAAACTATCCTCCTGGTCAACACGGCAGAGGAAGAAGAAAGAAGCAGTCTGAATATGCTATTCAGTTAGCTGAAAAGCAAAAGGCTAAATACATCTACGGAGTACTTGAGAGACAATTCTCAAAGATGTTTAACATCGCTTCCAGAAAACAGGGGATTACTGGTGAAAACCTTCTTCAGCTGTTGGAAGCACGTCTTGACAACACCGTATACAGATTAGGGGTTTCTCCTACTCGTAGAGGGGCAAGACAGTTGGTTTCTCACAAGCATATTTTAGTAAATGGTGAGGTGGTAAACATTCCTTCTTACACATTGAAGCCTGGAGATGTTGTATCGGTACGAGAGAGATCAAAATCTCTTGAAGCGATCACTTCCAGTCTTGCGGGTAGAGGCGCAGGCCGCTACTCTTGGTTAGAGTGGGATAATTCTTCATTATCCGGTAAGTTTGTAAGTGTTCCTGTAAGAGAAGATATTCCTGAGAATATCAAGGAACAACTTATCGTTGAACTATACTCTAAGTAATAACTAAACTTTCTGACTTAAAAGAACTATTGATATGTCCATACTAGCATTTCAAATGCCCGAAAAAGTGGTGATGGAAAAAGCCGATGACTTCCACGGTTTGTTCACATTTAAGCCACTAGAAAAAGGATACGGGGTTACAATTGGTAATGCGCTGAGAAGAATCTTGCTCTCTTCCCTAGAGGGCTACGCCATCACCTCGGTGAAATTACCTGGTGTAGTTCATGAATTCTCTACCATCGAAGGAGTTGTGGAAGATGTTACTGATATTATTCTTAATCTAAAACAAGTTAGATTCAAGAAGATCCATGATTCTATCGACGGTAAGATCACTGTGGAAGTAAAAAACCAAGATGTTTTTACTGCTGGAGATATCGCTAAGTTCACCTCGTCATTTGAGGTTTTGAACCCTGACTTGGTTATCTGTCATTTGGATGATTCTAAGAGCTTTGAAATTGAGCTTACAGTGGAAAAAGGTAGAGGTTACCTTCCTGCTGAAGAATCCAAACCAAAAGAGCAGGTATTCGGAGTTATTCCAATAGACGCTATTTTCACTCCAATCAAGAACGTGAAATACAGCGTGGAGAACACCAGGGTGGAGCAAAAGACTGACTTTGAGAAATTGATCCTTGAGGTAAGTACAGACGGTTCCATACACCCTGAGAAGGCGCTACAGGAGTCTGCTAAAATCCTGATTCAGCACTTCATGTTGTTCTCTGACCAGACAATGGTTATAGATACTCCAGGTGGTGATTCACCTGAGCCGATAGATGAGGAATTCTTGCACATGCGTAAGTTACTCAAGACTCCGCTGAGCGATCTTGATCTGTCTGTCAGGGCGTTTAACTGCTTGAAAGCTGCCGATGTGAAAACATTGGGAGACTTAGCAAGATTGGAGATTTCTGACATGATGAAATTCAGAAACTTCGGTAAAAAATCCCTAGCTGAGCTGGAGCAATTGATTCAGGAGAAAGGATTGCAGTTCGGCATGGACATATCTAAGTATAAACTTGACGAAGAATAATAAACGATGAGACACGGTAAGAAATTTAATCACCTTGGCAGAAAGGCTTCTCATAGGAAGGCAATGCTTTCCAATATGGCTGCTTCTCTGATTCTTCACAAGCGTATTTCTACTACACTTGCCAAAGCCAAGGAATTAAGAAAATATGTAGAGCCTCTAGTGACTAGAGCAAAAGAAGATACTACTCATAATAGACGTATTGCCTTCTCATACCTTCAGGACAAAGAAGCCATCAAGGCTCTTTTCGGTGAAGTGGTAGAGAAAGTAGCTAGCAGACCGGGTGGATACACCCGTATCATCAAGACGGGCTTCCGTCTGGGTGATAATGCAGAGATGTGTATCATTGAGTTGGTAGACTTCAATGAGTTGATGTTGAAAGAAGCTAAGCCAGAGCAAAAGAAAACCAGAAGAAGCCGTCGAGGTACTGGTAAAGCTGCTCAAGCTGAAGAAACTGCTACTGAGGCAAAAGCCAAGGATGTGGAATCTAAAGCTTCAGAAGACAAG